>JBJMLP010000135.1:0-6807 GCA_045805245.1 Actinomycetota bacterium
ACGTTCGACGACTGCAACGACGGCAAGGCGTGGGCGCGCATGCTTCGCGTCCTCGCGTCACGACACGTGACCGCGACGTTCTTCTGCCTCGGCATCCGCGTGAACGAGTTTCCGACGCTGGCTCGCCGCACCGTCGCGCGGGGCCACACGATCGGCAGCCACGGATGGGACCACAAGAACCTCGCGACGCTCGGCTACGCGGCGATCCGCTCGCGCCTCGTGAAGGACGAACGCGCGTGGTGGTCGAAGGCGAGGAACACCCCCGCTCCGTACTTCCGTCCGCCGTACGGCTCCTACGACCGGACGGTCCTCCGCGCCGCCGGAAGCGCCGGTTATGCCCGCACGATCCTCTGGGACGTGGACCCCTCCGACTATCTGCGGCCCGGAGCCTCCGTGATCGCGAACCGCGTCGTCTCGGCCGCGCATCCGGGCAGCATCGTCGTGATGCACAACCAGATCCAGACGGCACAGGCGCTGCCGAAGATCATCGCCGGCCTGCGGCGCAAGCACCTCCAACCGGTCGGGCTTGCGCAGCTGTTCCAGGCCGGAGGCCTTCGGTCCCCGGAGGCGTGAGCTAGGTCGTCGCGGAGGCGCGCGTGTCGACGTGGCGCGCAAGGAACTCCAGCACGACGCGCATCTGTCGAACCCGCTCGTCCGTCACGAACGAGCTGTGCCCCGTCTCGTACCGGTAGGTCTCCACGGAGCGGCCGCGCTGCTCGAGCGCCTTGATGTAGTTGTCGATCTGGCGGATCGGACAGCGACTGTCGTTCTCTCCCGCGAGGATCAGGAGCGGGGTGTCGACGTCGTCGATGTAGGTGAGCGGCGAGCGCTCCCGGTACCGGTCCGGAACCTCCTCCGGCGTTCCCTCGAACAGCGCTCGGTCCATGGCCTGGAGCGCGGGTGCCTCGTCCTCGAACGCTGCCTCGTAGTCCGCCACCGGAACGGAGGCCGCCGCGGCCGCCCATGTGCCCGGGCGCGTGCCGATGCCGAGGAGCGTCAGGTAGCCGCCCCAGGAGATCCCGGCGATCGCGAGACGTTCGGGGTCGGCGGTGCCGTCGGCAACGAGCGAGCCGACGCCCGCCATGAGGTCCTCCAGCTCCGTCAGGCCGGGGCGTCCGATGATCGCGTCGCGCCATCCCTGTCCGTAGCCGGTCGATCCGCGGTAGTTCACGAGCGCCACGGCGAATCCCGCGTCGACGAGCGCCTGAACGCGCGGGGAGAACTGCTCCATCCACTGCGAGTGCGGACCGCCGTGGATATCCAGCGCGAGGGGATGCGGACCGTTCCCCTCGGGTTCGACGACGAAGCCGTGGACGCGTTCCCCGTGCGGGTTCTCGAAGTGCCACGAGCGGTAGGGACGACCCTCCGGAGCGTGCTCGCCCTCGGCCGCGAGGACCTCCTTCCCGGTCGAGGTCAGCACCTGCGGTGCGCGAGCGCTCGTGGAGATGCGGAGCCACACCTCTCCGTCCGGACGGACGGCTGCGCCCGTGATCGTTCCGCTCTCGTGCGCGACCGGCTCCGCGGCGCCGGTCGCGACCTCGTACCGGTACAGCCGGTCGCGGCCCTCGAACAGCTGCGAAAGGAGCAACGAGGACCCGTCGGGCCACCAGTCGAGGACGCCGATCTCTCCGTCGAGATCGAGCTCGAGGTTGGTGCGCTCCCCGCCCGCGACATCCCAGATCGCGGGCCGTTGGATCCCGTCCAACTCATGGGTGAGCGCGAGCCGCGCGTCTCCCTCGACGGGAGACCACACCGCGGGCGCAAGGCCTTTGCCGGGGCCGTCCCAGAGATCGCCCGCGACCTCTCCGGTCGCGGTGTCGTACACGCGGAGGGCCCAGTGCAGGTTGTCGCCGTGCTCCGAGTGGAAGATGCACACGAGCGAACCGTCGGCGGAGATCCCTCCCCCGTCTCCCTCCTCGTTCCCGATGCCGGTCATGTCTTCGTGCCGGAAGAGCTCGCGCGCGGTTCCGTCGGGACCGACGACGTGGATCGAGAAGCCGTCCCTCCCTCCGACGCCGACCGCGACGACGCCGTGCGCCATCGCGAGACCCGACGGCCAGCCGTCGGGAACCTGCGGCGCGAGAGCGTCCGGCGACCCGCCTTCGAAGGGCGTTCGCATCCAGCGTCCGAACTCAACGCCCGTCACGTCGAGGAACCAGACAACGCCGCGTCCGTCCGGAGTCGTCGTCGCGAACGTGATGCCGACGGGATCGTCGGTGAGCCGCCGACGTTCCTCGCTCGCGCGATCCCACGCATACGCCTGATAGGACTCGGTCTCGTTCGTGCAGACGGCCAGCCGTTCCGGCGCGTGTGGCGACCAGGACGGGAACAACACCGTCGGCGCGCGGAAACGACGTTCCCAGGCTGGAAGGAGATCCGAGCTCATCGCGGCTCGGGAGGGTAACAGGCAGGACGGATCCCGCTGCGTTCGACCGCGTGTCGTCGGGGTCCGTGCGAGGAGAGGCGCGTCGGTGCGGCCGTCAGGGCGTTGGGTTCCCGGCGGAGCTTCCGTTTCCCGAGCCCCCGGAGTTGCCACCGCTGCCACCGCTGCCGCCGCGACCGCCCGGGAACGCAGGCTCGCCGGAGTTCCCGCCGGAACCACTCGCGTCTCCCGACTGCCCCCCTCCGTGGTCACCGGAGGAGCCTCCACCGCTGTCGCCCGAAGGGCCGCCCCCATGGTCGCCCGAAGGGCCGCCCCCATGGTCGCCGGAGGAGCCTTGCGAACCCGATCCGGCGTTTCCGCCCGGATCGCCGGACTCCCCGCCACCGCCGCCCTGGCCTGAGTTGCCGCCTGAGCCGTGGCCGTGGTTGCCGGAGGCTCCTCCACCGTCGCCGTTGCCTACACCGTTGTGGCCACCGGAGTGGCTGTGGTCACCGGAACTTCCGCCGGCGTGGCTGTGGCCCGAGGAGTTGCCGTGGCCATCTCCGTGGCCGTAGGCGTTCCCGCCACCGCCACCGCCACCGCCCGAGCCGTCGCCGTCGCCGTCGTCACCCGGAGTTCCACCGGAGCCGTCGCCCTCCGAGCCGCCGGAAGACCCGCCGTTCTGATCTTCCGAGCTCCCGGTGGATCCGTCGGCGTGATCTCCGGAACCGCCGGCCTCGTCCTCGGAGCCGCCGCGGCTCGAACCCGGGGTGCTGGAACCACCCGACGGCGAGCCCCCGCTCGATCCCGATCGAGAGCCCTGTGAGCCGCCGTGACGCGAGCCGCTGTCGGAGGCGCCTCCGCCGACCGTCGAGCCCTGGCCCTGTCCGTCGCCGGCGCCGCCATCCGGGTTCGTTCCCTCGTGCTGCGCTCGTGCGGCGTCACGGGCGGCACGAACGGTCTCCACCACGCCGGAGTGATGGGTGCTCGCGAAGCTCGCGCCCGCCAGCACGACGACGGTCACAACGGCGGGCAGCACCGCATTCCTCGGAACGTTGGGAAGCTTCATCACTCCTTGTATTCGGCTCCCCGCGGCGGAAACTCGACGACCGAAGGGCTAGGGGACCGACCAGATGGGGCTAGGTCGAAGGTCGCCCGCCGCCCTCGGCTTCGTCACCGGCGGCCCGGATCGCGTTCCAGACGCGCTCGGGAGAGAGCGGCAGATCGATGTGGCGCACACCCAGGTGGGAGAGTGCGTCGACGACCGCGTTCTGCACCGCGGGAGTGGAGCCGATCGTCGCGGACTCTCCGATGCCCTTCACGCCCAGCGGGTTGTTCGGCGTCGGCGTCTCCGTGTTGAAGGTCTCGAAGCTCGGGAGCTCGGCGGCGCTCGGGAACCCGTAGGTCGCGAACGTTCCGTTCAGCGGCGTTCCCAGCTCGTCGTAGGTGAACGACTCGTAAAGCGCCTGGCCGATCCCCTGCCCGAGGCCGCCGTGAACCTGTCCGCGGACGAGGATCGGGTTCAGGATCCGGCCGCAGTCGTCGACCGTGACGTGGCGGATCGGCCGCGCATCGCCCGTCTCGGTGTCGACCTCCACGACGCTCACGTGCGCGCCGAACGGATACGTCGACTCACGCTGACGGAACTCCGAGGAGGCGCGGAGACCCGGCTCCATCCCGTGCGGCAGGCGCTCAGGATCCGTCGCGGCCTCGGCGAGCTCACCCCAGGTGAGCGATCGGTCCGCGGTGCCGAACCTGCCGCCGTCGAGGACGTCCACCTCCGCGACATCGACGCCGAGGAGATGCGCGGCGAGCCGGCGCGCCTTCTCCAGCAGCGCCTCCGACGCTTCGAGGACCGCGGAACCGCCGAGCTGCAGCGAACGAGAGCCGTAGGTGCCGTCTCCCTTCTCCACCTCGCCGGTGTCGGAGTGCACCACGCGCACGCATGCGAACGGAACGTCGAGCGTGCCGGACGCGATCTGCGCGAGCGAGGTCTCGTGGCCCTGTCCGTGCGGAGAGATCCCCGAGCGCACGGTAAAGGTTCCGTCCGGGTGGGCCTCCACGGAGCCGAACTCGTGGGAGGTGAACCCGGTGACCTCCACGTAGGAGGAGAGCCCGATGCCGAGCTGCTTCACATCGCCTCGCTGCCGGCGCAGCTGCTGCTCCTCGCGGAGCTTCGCGTAGCCCGAGTGTTCCAGCACGGCGTCCAGTGCCGCCTCGTAGTTCCCGGAGTCGTAGACGGCACCCGTCACCGTCGTGTGGGGGAACGCGTCCGCCTCGATGAGATTGCGGCGGCGGACCTCGGCCGGATCCATGCCGAGCTCGGCCGCGACCATGTCGACCGCGCGCTCGATCATCGCGGCGGCCTCCGGACGTCCCGCGCCGCGGTACGGCGCGATCGGGGTGGCGTTCGTCACGACCGAGCGGCCGCGGAACGCGATCCGAGGGATGCGGTACACACCCGACGCCATCTGATGGGTGAGGGGCGGAAGGAAGATGCCGTGGCCCGGATACGCGCCGAGGTCGGCGATCACGTCGGCGCGCAGACCGACGATCGTTCCGTCGCGGCGCGCGCCGATCTCCACGTACTGGATCTGTCCCCGGCCGTGGGTGAGGGCGAGCATGCTCTCCGAGCGCGTCTCCACCCAGCGGAGGGGCCGGCCGAGCCGGAGGGCCAGTGCCGCAAGCACCAGCTGCTCCGGATAGGGCGCGATCTTCGCGCCGAACCCGCCGCCGACGTCGGGCGCGATCGCGCGCACCTTCTCCTGCTCGAGGCCGACAGCCTCGGCGACCTCCGATCGGATGTCGAACGGCACTTGGGTGGATGCCCAGATCGTCAGGCCTCCGTCCTCCGGAACGACGGCGGCAGTGTTCACCTCCAACGGAGCCGGCACGACGCGCTGGTTCACGAAACGTCCTCGGACGACGACGTCCGCTCCCTCGAGCGGGTCGCCCTCGTCCATCCCCTCCTCGAACTCGTTCGCCAGGTTGGAGCCGTGCTCCGGGAACAGGAGCGGCGCTTCCGCCTCGAGCGCCGTCTCCGGATCGGTGACGGCGTCGAGCGCCTCGTACTCCGGAAGGAGGAGCTCCGCGGCGTCCTCGGCTTGCGCTGGGGTCTCGGCAACCACCACCGCGATCGCCTCTCCGGCGAACCGAACGCGATCGCGGGCGAGGAGCGGCCGCGCGAACGCCTCGGAGAGGACTCCACCCGGCGCCATCGGAGCGAGATCGAGGTCCTCCGCGGTGAAGACGCCCGCGACGCCGGGCATCGACGCGACACCGGCGACGTCAAGAGCGCCGAGCCGGGCGTGCGCCATCATCGAGCGAACGAAGACCGCACGGAGCGCGCCCTCGATGGGCAGGTTCTCCACGTAGCGGCCGGCGCCGCGGAGGAACCTCGGGTCTTCAGAACGGACCACCGCGCTGCCGAAGATGGAAGTGGTCATAAACGCAGGCAACTCTAGACTGCTTCGGAGCGAGGCCCCGTGCCGCTCCGACCGATCGTTTGAGGGGGAAGACCCGATGCACCTTTCGTTCCCAGGTCGTCTCCGCGGCGGACTTCGCGTGCTGCCCGCGATCGCCGCGCTGTCCTTGCTCATCGTCCCGCTCGGTCCGCCGGCAGCGCAGGCGGCTCCGATCTTCACCGCGCACCGTTTCATCGGGAACCTCGACAACCCCGTCGCGTTCACGTTCGCCCCGAACGGAAACGTCTTCTACGGAGACCGGTTCGACGGTGACATCCACATCTGGCACGCGGGTGACATGTCCAAGACGGACTTCTTCGCGGTTCCGAACGTCGTGACGAACGGCGAGCAGGGACTTCTCGGCATCGCGCTCGACCCCGACTACCCGAGCTCCCCGTACGTCTACGTGTACGCGACGCGCGACATCGGAGGCGAGGAGCACAACCAGATCCTTCGGATCACCGACAACGGCGGCACCGGCCAGGACCAGACAACGATCTTCAGCGCCTCCACGACCGCGGGCGTGTACCACGACGGAGGCCGGATCCTCTTCGGCCCGGACGGGAAGCTGTACGCCACGATGGGTGAGGCGCACGGCGCCGCAGCCGCGCAGCAGCTGGGCAACCCGGCCGGCAAGGTGCTGCGCATGAACTCCGACGGCTCGGTCCCGAACGACAACCCGTTCCCCGGCAGCCGGATCTGGTCGTACGGCCTTCGGAACTCGATCGGGCTGGACTTCGATCCGCAGACCGGGAACCTCTGGGAGAGCGAGAACGGCCCGGAGTGCAACGACGAGATCAACCGCATCGTGAAGGGCGGAAACTTCGGCTGGGGCGCGAGCGAGACGTGCTCCACACCTCCGCAGGCTCCGGAGAACACGAACCAGGACGGATCCAACCCGATCCTGCCCAAGCGCTTCTACACGCCGACGATCGCGCCCACGGGAATCACGTTCTGCGACCACTGCTCCCTCGGCGCCCG
>JBJMLP010000136.1:0-8606 GCA_045805245.1 Actinomycetota bacterium
CACGCCGATCGTGTGGCACGCGCGATCGACCGCCTCGCCAAGGGCGGCATCGACGTCGTTCTCCTGGACCTGTCGTTCCCCGACAGCTCCGGCCTCCAGACGTTCGCACTCCTCCGCTCCTGCGCCGAGGACGTCCCGATCGTGGTCCTCACCGGCCCCGACGACGAGGAGGCGGCGGCCGCGATCCGGGCCGGCGCGCAGGACTCTCTCGTGAGGGGCACGTTCGACTCCGAGGTGATCACGCGATCGGTTCGCTACGCCGTCGAACGTCACCGCATGCAGGAGGACCTCCGCCGGCTCGCGACCGTCGACGACCTGACGGGCCTGTTCAATCGGCGTGGGTTCCTTCCGCTCGCCGAGCACCACCTGAACCTGGCGGATCGACACGGCGAGCCGCTGGTGCTCCTGTTCATCGATCTCGACGGTCTGAGGCAGGTGAACGACGTCCACGGCCCCGCGGAGGGCTCGCGCATGGTCCAGGACACCGCCTCGGTCCTGACGAAGACGCTCCGGAACTCCGACGTGCTCGCGCGGGTCGGCGGTGACGAGTTCTGCGTGCTACTCACGGCGGAGGACGCGGTGAACGCGGAGCTCGTCCTCGTCCGGCTCGTGGAAGCCGTGGCTGCGCACAACGCGCGCGCCGGCCGCACCTACGAGCTCTCGCTCTCCGTCGGCGCCGCTCCGTACGACCCGACGGAGCCGTGCTCGATCGAGGAGCTGATGGAGCGCGCCGACGCCCTGATGCACGAGGAGAAGCAGCGCCACCACCGCGCGCGCGAGGCCGGCTGAGCGATCCGGGATTGCCGCTCCGCCGAGGCTTCGGCTAGCGTCGCGTAGTCCCCGACGATCCAGGAGCGGTTCCCCGCGTGATCAGCGACCTTCCTCTTCCGTTCGACCGGAGACCGGTGCCGGCAATCCGCGGCGGCCTCGAGTACGAACCGTGGGCGGGAGACGATCGGTCGGGCGCGCGCCAGGCGGCGCTCCCAGAGAGAGGTCGCAGGCATCAGGAGCTCGGTCGTGCAGACGGTTGACCTCTCCGGTGCCCGCGATCGCGAGCTCGTTCGTCGCGTCGGGGACGGCGACGAGGACGCGTTCCGGCGGCTCTTCCGCCGGTACGGACCGACCGCTCTCGGTCTCGCGCGGCGGATCGTCCGCCAGCCGTTCCTCGCGGAGGAGGTCGTCCAGGAGGTGTTCCTGGCGGTGTGGAGAGACCCGGGGGGCTACGACGCCGAGCGCGGCTCGGTGCGCGCTTGGTTGATGGGGATGACCCATCACCGAGCGGTCGACGCCGTTCGCCGCGAGGAGGCCAGCAAGCGCCGAGCGGCGGAAGCGCTTCCGGAGATCGAGGTCGAGGATCCGGCGGTCGTGGTCGTCGAGGAGCTCGGGATCCCGGAGGAGCGCAAGGCCGTCCGCTCCGCCCTCGACGGGCTCCCGGCGGAGCAACGACAGGTGATCGAGCTGATGTATTACCGAGGACTCTCGCAATCGAGGATCGCCGAGCGGCTCCAGCTGCCGCTCGGCACCGTGAAGTCGCGCACGCTCCTCGGCATGCGCCGGCTCCGCACGGCCCTTCTGGGGATGGAGCGATGACGGATCACGCGTCGATCGAGGAGCTGATCGCGCTCCACTCGCTCGACGGACTCGATCCGTCCGGAGAGCGGGAGCTCGCGGAACAGCGGGCCGAACACGGCGCGACGTGCCAGGAGTGCCTCCGCCTCGAGTCCACGTACGACGAGGTGGCGGGACGGCTCGCGTTCGCGGTCGAGCCCGCGGAGATCGACGACGGCTTCGAGGACCGTGTGGTCGCGCTCGCACGAGGCGGCCAGAGGGCCGAGGCCGGGGACGACGAACCGTCATCGATCGCACCGGAGGGCGACCACCGCCGATTCACGACGTCGGTGCGCGCGGTCGCAGGGCTCGTCGCCGCGGCCCTGATTGTCGCTGCGGCCATCGGCGGCTACCTCCTCGCGCCGAGGCAGGACACGACGGCGCAGGCCTTGGAAGGGCTCTTGAAGCGGCACGACGTGCAGCGGGTCGAGCTCAACGGGGCCGCGAACGGAACGATGAACGTTTACTACGCGCCGGAGGACCCGAACGTGTTCCTCGTGGGCTCGGGCCTCGACGAGCCGCCGAGCGGCAAGGCCTACGAGCTGTGGATGTTCCGCGGGAACACTCCGGTCTCCGGCGGGTGCTTCACGCCGGAGGAGGGCGACGTCCTCCACGAGGTGGATGCGGATCTTTCGGGCGCGACGGCCATGGCGATCACCGTGGAGCCGGATGCCTGTCCCTCCGCTCCGACGACGAGCCCGGTGATGAGCGGCCCGATCTGATCCTCAGCGCGCGGCGTTGAGCTCGGTGACGTCCGGCGTCGCTCCGCCGGACACGCCACCGGAGGTCGGAGCGGCGTTCGCGAGGAACACCCGGAAGCACGCTCCTCCGCCGTCGCGTTCCACCACGTCGGCCCACCCGTCGTGGAGCGCGGCGAAGCGCGCCACGAGCGACAATCCGATGCCGAGACCGCGTCCGCGCCTGGGACCGTCGCCCTGCCGGAACGGCTCGAAGATCTCGCGACGCATCCCCTCGGGAACGCCCGCGCCGTCGTCCTCCACCGTGATGAGCAGGCCGTCACCGTCGGCGCGAAGGCGAACCCAGACGTGGGTGCCCGCCGGCGTGTGCCTCCCGGTGTTCGTGAGCAGGTTCTCGACGATCCGCTCGAGGCCCGTGGGATCGACGGACGCTTCGATCGCGTCCAGGTCGAGCTCCACCTCACGGCCGCGGAGCTCCTCCACATCGGGAACGATGGCGCGGATGACCTGGGCGACGTCGGTCCGCTTGCGGTCCGGTTCCACGATGCCGCGGTCGAGCCGGTCGAAGTCGAGCAGGTCGGTAACGAGCCGGTTCAGCTTCCGCGCGCTCGCGGAGATGCCGTGCACCAGATCACGCCGTTCCTCGGAGGAAAGGTCGTCGCCCATCCGATCGAGGACCTGGGCGGATCCCGCCACGGCGGTGATCGGACCGCGGAGGTCGTGCGACACGGCGTGCAGGAGGGTGTTCTTCAGGTCGTCGAGCGCCCGGAGGTGCTCCGCCGAGGTGCGTTCCCGTTGCCAGGCGAACTCGAGCTCCTCCTCCACGCGCTTGCGCTCGGTGATGTCCATCAGGACGCCCTGTACGAGCCAGGGCTCTCCCTCGGCGTTGCGGAGGATCACCGCGCGCTCGCTCACCCAGACGATGCGGCCGTCCTCGTGGAGCATCCGGTACTCCACGACGTACGGCTCGCCGGTGTCACGGCAGCGCTCCCATTCCTGCCACACGCGTGGCTCGTCGTCCGGATGGACGTGCGTGTGCCAGAAGTCCATCTGTCGCAGCCACTGCTCCTGTGTGCAGCCGAGGAGCTCGGTGATCTGCGGACTGACGTAGATGCTCAGCTGCTCGGGATGCACCGGGTCGATGTAGGTGACCGTCGGCACCGCCTCGATCAGCGACTGATACATCTGCTTGGTGTCTTGGAGCTCCCGGTCCGTCCGCGACCGGTCGGCGTCGGCCTCCTTGAGCTCCGCGATGGTCCGTCGGAGCTCCAGCTGGGTCATCACCTGACGTGTCAGCGCCCAGAGGCCCGCCGCCTGCGCGGCGTCGAGCGTCCGAGGCTCGCTGTCGTAGATCGACAGGGCGCCGATCGAGACGCCCTCCGCGCACAGGAGCGGCGCTCCCGCGTAGAAGCGCACGTGCGGCTCGTCCGTGACGAGCGGGCTGGACACGAAGCGGTCGTCCTCGAGCGCGTCCCGGACGACGGTCAAGCCGCTCGTGTTGATCGCGTAGCTCGAGAACCCCTCCTCGCGCGACCACTCGCGGAACGGAAATCCCATCCCCGCCTTGGCCCAGATGCGGTTCTCGTCGACGAACGCGACGGTCGCCATCGGCGCCTCGCAGACGTGCGCGGCCAGGCGGGCGAGGTCGTCGAACGCATCCTCCGGACCCGTGTCGAGGATGTCGTACCGACGCAAGACCTGCAGCCGCTCGGGCTCCGAGTGTGGTCGAGGCACGGACATGGTCTGCTTGCTCTATCGGTACGCATGCCCCCGCCCCTTAGGGAAGGCGTACCCGGCTTCAGGTAGGCCGGAGGAGCGGGTCCGCCTCCGTCAGTCCTCGGACGCGAGGAGCTGGCGAAGGACCATGCGGAGGACGCCGAGGTTGCGGAACGAGTCGAGCTCCGCTTCGCCGTCGATGCGGACCCGCGCTCGGAACGTCGTCGCCGATCCGTCCTCGCGCCCCACTTCGACATCGATGTCGCTGCCCGGAAGGAGCTCCGCGAGGCCGCGGATCGCGAAGGTCTCCCGGCCGGTGAGCCCGAGCGACGCCCGCGACTCGCCGGAAAGGAACTCGAGCGGCAGGATGCCCATGCCGACGAGGTTGCTCCGATGGATCCGCTCGAAGCTCTCCGCGATCACCGCTCGGACGCCCAGGAGCAGAGGCCCCTTGGCCGCCCAGTCGCGCGAGCTCCCGGAGCCGTACTCCTTTCCGGCGAGCACGACGAGTGGAACGCCCTCCGCGCGGTAGCGCTCCGAAGCTTCGAAGATCGTCATGCGCTCGTCGTCCGGGAGATACGTCGTCCACGGTCCCTCGGTGCCCGGTGCGAGCTCGTTCCGCAGCCGTACGTTCGCGAACGTGCCGCGCATCATCACCTCGTGGTTGCCGCGGCGGGCGCCGTAGCTGTTGAACTGCGGTTGGGAGACGCCGTGCTCGACGAGATAGCGCCCCGCCGGCGAGTCCGGCTTGATCGCCCCGGCCGGCGAGATGTGGTCGGTCGTGATGGAGTCGCCGACGACCACGAGGGCGCGCGCGCCGACGAGGTCACCTGGGGGCTCGAACGACGCCGAGACGCCCTCGAAGAACGGCGGCTCGCGGACATACGTCGAGTCGGGATCCCATTCGTACATCGGCCCCTCCGGAGCCGGAAGCCCACGCCAGCGTTCGTCGCCTTCGAAGATGCGGCCGTACTCCCGCGCGAACTGCTCGGGTGAGACGGCGCTCCGGATCGCGTCGCGCACTTCCTCCGGCGTCGGCCACAGGTCGCGGAGGTACACGGGTTCCCCGTCCGGGGTCGTTCCGAGCGGATCCTCCGTCAGATCGAGGTCGATGTGGCCCGCGAGCGCATACGCGACGCAGAGCGGCGGGGACGCGAGATAGCTCGCACGGACCTGGGGATGGATCCGTCCCTCGAAGTTCCGATTGCCCGACAGCACCGCGACGACGGCGAGATCTCGATCGTCCACCGCGTGGGCGACCTCATCGGGCAGGGGCCCGGAGTTTCCGATGCACGTCGTGCACCCGTAACCGACAAGGGAGAAGCCGAGCTTCTCCAGATACGGCGTCAGGCCCGCCTGGTTCAGGTAGTCGGTGACGACGCGCGATCCGGGCGCGAGGCTCGTCTTCACCCACGGCTGCGTCTGCAGGCCCGCCTCGACGGCCTTGCGCGCGAGGAGGCCGGCCGCGAGCATCACGGAAGGATTCGACGTGTTCGTACAACTCGTGATCGCCGCGATCACCACGGAACCGTGCCTCACGTCCGCTGCATCGATCCGAGCGACCGGGTCGACGAGGTCGAAGTCGTCGCCGAGAGACAGCTCGGGCTCCGCGGCGCCGCCGACGGAGCCTCCCTCCTCCACGAAGCGACCCACTTCCGTCGGCTTCGGCTCCGGCTCCAGGTGATCGCGGAACGCCTCCACGAAGGAGTTCCAGACGCCGCCGAGCGGAACGCGGTCCTGGGGCCTGCGCGGACCGGCGACGCTCGGCTCCACCGCGGCGAGATCGAGGTCGAGCACCTCGGAGAACGTCGGCTCGGGATCCCCGTCGGTACGGAAGAGTCCCTGCTCCTTCGTGTAGCGCTCCACGAGGTCGACCACGTCGCCGCGGCCGGTGAGCTCGAGGTAGCGGAGGGTCTCCTCGTCGACCGGGAAGTACGCGCTCGTCGCTCCGTACTCCGGACACATGTTGGAGAGCGTCGCGCGGTCGGCGAGCTCGAGCGTCGAGAGCCCGTCACCGAAGAACTCGACGAACCGCCCGACCACCCCGTGCGCCCGGAGCATCTGCGTAAGGGTGAGCACCAGGTCGGTGGCGGTCGTCCCCGCAGGAAGCGCGCCGAGGACGCGCACCCCGACGACGTCCGGTTTCGGCAGGAACATCGGCTGCCCGAGCATCGCGGCCTCCGCCTCGATCCCACCGACGCCCCATCCGAGCACGCCGAGGCCGTTGATCATCGTCGTGTGCGAGTCGGTTCCGACGAGGGTGTCGGGAATCGCGACGCCGTCTCTCACCTGAACGACGCGGCCGAGGTGCTCGAGGTTCACCTGGTGACAGATGCCGGCGCCGGGCGGCACGACTCGCACGCCGTCGAAGGCCTGCTGGGCCCAGCGGAGCAGCGCGTAGCGCTCTCCGTTCCGCCGGTACTCCCAGTCGATGTTGGCCTCGTACGCCTCGGGGCTCCGGAACAGGTCGACCTGCACCGAGTGATCGATGATCAGGTCGACGGGAACCTGCGGGTCGACCGACGAGGCGTCGCCGCCGGCTCGCGCGACCGCGGAGCGGAGCGCCGCGAGGTCGACGACGGCCGGAACGCCCGTGAAGTCCTGCATCAGCACGCGCGCCGGCATGAACGCGATGTCTGCGGGCGGCGCGTCGGGCCAGCCCGCGAGCGCGCGGACGTCCTCATCGGTGACGTCGCGCGTTCCGGCGCGGCGGAGGAGGTTCTCCAACAGGATCTTGACGGTGTGCGGCAGCCGGCTGGGGTCGGGCGAGCCGAACTCCTCGACCCAGCCGAGGCGAACGTAGCGAACCGAGCCGCTCGCCGTCTCCAACGCGGCCTGCGCGTCACGCAAGATGGAGCCGGGGTCGCGCGATCCGTTCGACATCCCGGGATCCCTTTCCGTTCGGTGTGGAGCGCCGACGCGCTCCGAATCCATCCTCTCAGATGGAGCGGATGCGCCCGCAAAGCTTCAGCCTTGCGCCGTCCTCGCCTCCGCGATCGCCCGCTTGTGCGCGAGCCGCACGTCTCTGCGGAGCTTCGCCTCCCGCTGCCGGCGCCGTTCGTCGTCGATCTGCGGCACGACGGGAGGCACCGGCCGCGGGCGTCCGTGCTCGTCGAGCGCCACGAAGACGAGGTACGCACTCGAGGTGTGCACCGGCTCGTGCGTCACGTAATTCTCCGCCTCGACGCGAACGCCGACCTCGAGCGAGGTGGTACCGACGTCGTTCACCGACGCCTTCACCGTCACGACGTCGCCCACGTGAACGGCCGCGAGGAAGCTCATCTCGTCGAGCGACACCGTCACGCACATGCCGCCGGAGTGCTTGATCGCCGCGAGCCCGGCCGCGGTGTCGACGAGCTTCATGATCGTGCCCCCGTGGACGATGCCCGCGACGTTCGTGTCCACGATCGTCATCAGCTCGGCGAGCACGACCTGGGAGTCGGCGACGGACTTCGGCGCGAGGTTCCACTCGGTCATGGAGGCAGCATGCTAGCCGAGCGGGGTTCCGCGCCGTTACTCGGCGGCGACGACCTTGAGGCGGCTGCCCCGCGGCGACTTCTCAACCTCCACGCGCGCCGGGAGCCGGATCGCCAGCTCCTGGACGTGCGTGATCACTCCGACCATGCGCCCGTCGCCGCCGAGCTGCTCGATCGCGTCGACGACGACCTCGAGCGACTCCGGATCGAGCGTTCCGAACCCCTCGTCGAGGAAGAGGGAGTCGATGCGCGCCTTCTCCGAGACGGAGAGCGAGCGCACCTGCTCGGAGAGCGCGAGCGCGAGCGCGAGGGACGCGAGGAAGGTCTCCCCTCCGGAGAGCGTGCGAACGCTCCGGCGCTCCTCGCCGTTCCAGGTGTCGACGACGAAGAACTCATCGTCCTCGAAGGCGAGCCGGTAGCGCCCGGACGAAAGCGTCGCGAGGCGATCGGATCCCGCCGCCGCGAGCAACTGGAGGGCCTCCGCCTGCAGGAAGGAGATCACCCGGTCCGCGCGGAGCTCCTTCGCGAGCGCATCGAACCGCACGAGCCGGGAGCGTTGTTCCGCGATCTCCGCGGTGAGCGCTCCGACGTGTTCGAGCTTGCGCTCCAGCTCGCTCGCGCGGTGCTCGGCACCCGCGAGCTCCCTCGCCGACCTCGCCCGGGCGTCCGCGACTGCGGCGACGTGTCGCGCGGGCGTATCGCCCGGCTCGACGAGGCCTTCCGTCGTCGCGTGCATCTCGGCGAGGAGGGCGGACGCTTGCTTCGCGCGACGCTCCGCCAGCTCGCGGAGACGCTCTGCGAGCGCGGAAAGATGCTCGGCAACGGCCCGAAGGCTCTCCCGGAGAGCAGAGGCGTCCTTCTTTCCGCCCTCTCCGCCGACCGCCGGTGGATCCTCGACGGAGAGATCGGCCCCGCCGGCGATCCGGGCGCGCTCCGCGAGGCTCGACCCGTTCAGACCCTCGGCTCGCGCACGCAGCTCGGTTACGCGAGAGGCCACGGCGACCCGCTCTCGCTCGGCCGCGCCGGCCGCATCCTTCGCTTCTGCGAGCGCTTCGTCCGCGACCTCGCACGCGCCCTCGAGCTCGTCGAGCTTGTCGAGGCGGGCATC
>JBJMLP010000137.1:0-2440 GCA_045805245.1 Actinomycetota bacterium
CGCCGGCTTCACGGTGCCGGTCTTCTTCGGCGTTCCGAACTGGCCGGCGGCGGACGGAGTGGCGCTCGTGCTGGAAGACGGTTTGACGGACGGTTTCGCCGTCGGCGTCGAGTCGCCTCCGGTGAACGCGACGAACAGGAACCCTCCGGCCGCGACCACGATCGCGAAGGCCACGACAATCGCAGTGATCCGGCGACGTCGCTGTCGCCGGCGCTCGGCCGCACGGCGCGCCGCGAGTTTCTGGAGCTGCCGGTCGCGCGTCTTCCGGTTCGACATCGGCGCAACAGGCTACAGGGTCTCCGCGGTTTCCATCGCGAGACCGTCGAGGATGTCCGTCTCCGAGACGAGTGCCCGGTCGAAGCCGAAACGCTCCATCACCGAGAGCAGAACGAGCGCCCCGGCCACGATCACGTCTCCTCGACCGGGCGCCATCACGGAGAGCGCCGCGCGCTCGGCGTTGTTCATCGCCGCGAGCGCGCCGGTGACGCGTTCCACCTCCTCGCGGGAGAGCTCCGTCCGGTGGATCGCATCCGGGTCGTATCTCGGCAACCTCAGCGAGATCGCCTGCACCGTCGTCGGGGTTCCGGCGACGGCGACGAAGGTGCGGGCATCCCGGACGGGAACCGCCTGCTCAACGCGGTCGAGCACGTCGCCGATCTCGGCTCGGATCGCCTCCAGCTCCTCCCCCGCCGGCGGATCGTGGCGCACGTGTCGCTCCGTCAGGCGGACGCTCCCCATCTGGGTGGAGATCGCACGCTCCGGCCGGGCGGAGCCGATGACGAACTCGGTGCTCCCGCCTCCGATGTCGAGGACGAGGAACGGCGCCGCAGTCCGGAGTCCCTCGGTCGCACCTCGGAACGAGAGCCCGGCCTCCCCCTCACCGGAGATCACCTCGAGGCTCGATCCGGCGTTGCGGCGAACCGCGTCCTCGAGCTCTTCGCGGTTCGAGGCATCCCGCACCGCGCTCGTCGCCGAGACGCGGATCAGCGACGCGTGAAGCGCGCGCGCGCGGCGGCAGTACCGCTCCAGGACGTAGACCGTGCGCGCGAGCGAGTCCGGGTCGATCCGGCCGGTGCGGTCGACGCCTCTCCCGATCCGCGTGATGACCATGTCGCGAGCGAGCTCACGCAGCGTGCCGTCCCCGGAGCGCTCGAAGACGAGCAGCCGGATGGAGTTCGTTCCGAGATCGACGACGGCGCCGATACCGGGCTCCACCGTTCCCGAAGGTGCGTGGAACGGCTCGACAGCAGCCGCCACCTCCACGCCGATCGGATCGTCGCCTCCCGCGAGATGGTTCGCGTAATGCGCGTGGAGACATTTCACGCCGCGTCGCGTTCCGCCGACGCCGCCGTGGCCTTCCGCTCCCGATCGATCGCGACCTCGCTCCTCCGCGTACTCGCGATGCGCCCGCTCGAGAGACTCCGCGAACACTGCGTCGCGTTCCACACGCTGGTTGTACCGTCCGATCTCCCCGGTCGACTCGACGCGCGACACGGCCTTCACGGCCGCGGGACACGTCAGCCAGAACAGCGTCGGGAACGGATCCCCTGCCGCGTCGACAGGTGCGTTGCGGATCACGAGCGGATGGCCCTCCGCACACCGAGCGACGACGGAGAACGCAGTGGTGGGCTCGCGCCCGAGCTGTTCGCGAACCGCGTGGAGATCGGAGGACCTGAGCTCGCCCAGGTTTACTTGCGCTTGTGCTCGACGGAGCGCTTGTAGTCCACCTGGCGCTCCTCGCTCTGGCGCATGAACCGCTTGAGCTTCTGCTCGAACTCGGGGTCGCTCCCCCGCTTGCGCTGAAGGCGCGGCTGCGGATCCTGCATCGCCTTGATCGAGAGGTCGATCTTGCCGTCCTCCTTGATCGTGAGGACCTTGGCCTTGACGACGTCGGACTCGCGGAGGAACTCGTGGACGTCCTTCACGTAGTTGCGATCGATCTCGGAGATGTGGATCAGGCCGACCTTGCCGCCCGCGAGCTGAACGAAGGCCCCGTAGGGCGTGATGCGCTGGACGGTTCCCTCGACGACGTTGCCGATGTCGACCTCAGCGGAGGTCGCGGGCTCCGCGGCCCCGCCCGCGGGAGTTTCCGCGGACGGCTCCGTCCCCTCGGCGGCAGGTTCGGGCGAGCCTTCCGCGACGGCGGCAGGAGCTTCGGTGGAGGTTTCGGCCGCGTCGGCCTGCGTGGGCTCGGGCGGCGGAGCTTCCTGGGCGACCGGAGCGGTCTCTTGAGCGGGGTTCTCGTTCAACGTCTGGGCACTATCCCATCGGCTCTTCCGAAGCGTCAATGTCGGGGAGGTTCGTGCTCGGAGAGGCTTCGACCAGCCACAACCGACGAATGCTTCGAGCCTTTCGGCCTCTTGCTTGAGCTCACGGGCCGCAGGCCGCGGGATCGGTCCGAAAGGCTGCAGGCGGACCCGCCCGTCGGAGAGGCTCCAGC
>JBJMLP010000138.1:0-5091 GCA_045805245.1 Actinomycetota bacterium
CGGCCTCCGATGAATCCCGCTCCACGAGGCCGTGGCGCAGACGAACGACGCGCGAGGCGACCACTATCGCGGCCGGATCGTGAGTAGCGATCGCGAACGTCGTTCCGCCTCGGGCCAGCATCAAGATGACCTCGAGGAGACGGTTCCCCGAGTCCGCATCGAGCTCGTCGGTCGGATCGTCGGCGATGACGACAGCCGGACCTCCGTTGACCGCCGCAGCGACAGCGACCCGCTGTTGCTCGCCACCCGACAGCCCTTCCACCGGATGGTCGGCGCGGTCGGCGAGGCCGAGCGACTCCAGCAGCCCGAGAGGGTCGGCGTTCGCCTCCCCGCGGATCCGGACGGAGAGACGGAGGTTCTCCGCGGCGGAGAGATGCGCGACCAGGTTATCGGCCGGCCGCTGGAACAGGTACCCGATCCGCTCGCGGCGAAGGCGCCGGCGCTCTGCGGCTCGGAGCGTGTTCAGATCCCGGTCTTCGACACGGACAGCGCCGGCGCTCGGCCGGTCGATCAGGCCGAGGACGCGCAGCAGCGACGACTTCCCCGAGCCGGAGGGCCCGACGATCGCGGTCACGCCGGAAGAGATCTCCACGTCGACGTCCGCCAACGCGCGGACGTTCCCCGACGCGCTCGCGTAGACGACTCCCACGCCCGTCGCGGCGACGGCCGGACGCGATTCAGCCGCCACCGCGGACCACCTCCGCTTGATTCGCTCTCCTGGAGGACCGCTCGAGAACGGCCGCAAGGACGACGCAACCGACGATCAGGATTAGGAACGTGGCGCCGACCGCCCCCCACGACATCCGGAACAACGCGGGCGGAGGAAGCTCCGGCTTCGGGTCCAGGGTCCCGAACACGGTCCGCGCGGCGGCCCACGCGACCGCCGCCCCCGCGAGGGTCGCGAGAAGCAGCGGCACGGCGATCTCGAGCCCGAGTGCCAAACGACTATCCCGTCGCCGGAGACCCATCCGCCGCGCGAGCGCTTGCGCGAGCCTCCGCGCACGTTCCTGCGACTCGGCCTGAAGAAGCACGCCCCACAGCACGACGAGGCCGGTGGCGATCGCGATCCACCGGAGGAACGAGAACATCCAGAACAGCGGCAGGAAGTCGTTCGTGGCCTCCACGTTGGAGGCGACGGATTCCGCGAGGACGATCGGCGCCTCCGGTCCGGAAGTGAGAGTGCGGACCACAGCGTCCGCGTCCCGGACGTCTCCTCGAACCCAGAGCTGGTCGAGGTGTGGGCTCCCGCCGGGGAGGACGCTCTGGTCCAGCACGATGAGCGGCGTGTTCGCGACCATCCCGGGAAACTCACGCGTGACCGCGACTCGTCGGAAGCCAAGCGACGTCGCCGCCGGGTCCTCGAAGGCGATCGTTCCACTTGCGGGAACCGTGTTTCCGACCGCCACGACAGGGACGGGAGCCTTGCCGCCCGACGGCTCCATCGCCTCGAGGAGATCCTCCAGCGAGGGCGTCGCGAAGCTCGGGTCCCAGAAGGCCGCGTCGGCGAACGTGGAGCGATCGATCGCGAGCACCTCCACGTTCCCCGCGCCGGAAACGCGAACCGTGGAGGAGTCCATCCGCTCCACGGCCGTCGCGGAGCCGGCGAGCGCCCGAGGAACCGTCACGGGAGTCGTGAAGGAATAGGACACGTCGGAGCCTGCGAAGACCTCCGCCTTCGCCTCCGCGGTCGCCTGGACCGAACCGGAAAGGGTGCTGGCGTACGTCAGCACGCCGACCGCGACCGCGACGCCGACGAAGAGGGCTGGCGTCGTTCCGACCGCGTTGGCCAACCGGCGGATCGCGAGGAACGCAATCGTCCGGTCGGTTCGCACCGACCGCAGAGCCGGCCCAGCGCGGCGCAGCGCCCGCGCGGCCAGGCCGGCGGCGCCGAGGAGCACCAGGATCGGGAACAGCAGGACGAGAGGATCAACGCGGATCGATGACCCGGCGGCGCCGGAGGAGGAGAGGATCTCCGCCAACGAAAGCCCTGCGGCCGCGAGGACCGCAACCTCCCACGGGATCCGACGGAACCATGCCCCGCTGGCCACGGCCTTCGGCTCCTCTGTCCGTCGCGCCGAGACGTACGTGGTCGACGCCGCGAGGACCAGCCCCGCCGCAGTCGCGATCGCTACATTCGCCGCCGCGGAAACCGCGGCGCCTCCCGACGCAGGGCCGGGACCGAACAGACCGAGGACGCCGACCGCGGCGACCCAGCCGAGCGCCGCACCGAGCACGACGACGAGCAGGAGCTCCACGAGTGCCCGAGCGGCGATGCCGCCTGGGCCGACGCCACGCGCGGAGAGGAGCCGGACATCGCTCCGCCTCCGGTCGACCCAGTACAGCCCGGCCAAGGCGAGCATCAGGAGCGCGACGAGACGCGCGCCGAGCGAGAGCGTCTGCACCGGCGGACGGAGCGCGCCGATCGTGCCGCGGACGCTCTCCACGATCGCGGGGATCTCCGTCTCCGCCGCGGAGTTGGCGCTCTGGCCGAAAGAGGATCTGGGCCGCTCCAGCCGATTCCCGAGCCGTTGCATCGCGCTCGCGAGTGCCACCGCCCGCGTAAGCGACAGGTGCTGCGTCTCCGCGGGGACCTCCCACAGGAACTGGACGTCGAAGTCGCGGAGCTCCGCCCCGATCGAGAACAACGTGGCGCGGTCCATGATCAGGAGCGGAGGCAGCTGGAAGCTCGCGAAGGCGTTCTGCGGGGTCAGGGCGTAGGCCAGCGAGCACCAGTACGGCGTCGGCGGCTGGCGAGCGAGGTCACGATAGACGCCGGCGACCCTCACGTTCGCCGTGTGCGGGCCGTTCGCGAGCGCGAGGGTCTCTCCGGGCCGGAGGTGCAGATCATTCGCGACCGTGTCCGGTACCCAGACGCCGCTGCCCCCCGCCGAAGAGACGACGTCGACGTGTGAAAGCGCGCCGTCGCGCGAGATCACTCGCACGTTCGCGGTTCGACCGGCCTCGCCTGCGACGTAGGAGCCGGCCTGCTTCAGGATCGTGAGCGTCGGCGAACCGACGTCCGGAAGGGCGCCGGCGCGTTCCCGGATGGACGCGTCGCGTCGACGGAACAGTGTCTCCGCGCTCGTTCGGGCCCCATTCAGGGAGTGGAACACTCCGCCGAGCGGGCCGGAGGTGCTCACGCGGAACCCGACGTCGGAGGGACAGAACGTCGCCTCCGTGCGGGCGAGCAGTCCGTTCTCCGCGCTCGAGAGGAACAGCGGCCCGCAGGCGCTCGCGATCGCGAGCACCGCCGTGGCTCCGGCCGCCGCGACGGCGAGCCGCGGGTATCGCAGAAGCCACAGCAACGCAGCGGGAAGAGAGGGAGACCGGACGATCGCCCACCCCGAGCGCGATCCACCGTGCCTCCGCCGCTCTCGCCGGCGTCCGTCGACGGCCGCTCCTCCTCTGTCGCTCGGTCCTCTATACGGCGTGGAACCATGCAGCGGTTCCCGGCGTCGGTTGGTCGGAGAGGCGATACGAAGCCGACCGGCGTATCGTCATCTCCATGGCCCCGACCTCAGGAACGATCGCGTGAACGAGGAATCGGTTTTCGAACCAGCGACGCACGGGTAACGCGCCAGTCATGCCCCTTCCCCCCGACGCCGTGGATCCGCCGACCGCGCTTCCGGTCGAGCCTCGGCGCGTCCGGAAACCGTCCCGGCGCGAGCTCCGAGAGCACCGATTCATCCACGGGAGCCACGAATCGGACCGGCGCCGGCCGTTCCTGTCGATCCTCCTGCTGCTCGGGCTGGTCGTGCTCCTCGCCGTGCCCGTCGGCGCCGCGCTGACCGCGGCGACCCACCGGGTCCTGACGGCCGGACTCACCGCTTCGAAGGGGGTCCATCCCCAGCAGCCCCTCGTCCTTCCGCCGTTGCCGCAGCGAACGACGATCTACGCCGCGGACGGGTCAGTGATCGGACGGCTCTACCGCAAGTACAACCGCTGGGTCGTTCCGCTCGACCAGATCAGCCACCCCACGCGGAGGGCGGTCCTCGCGATCGAGGACCACAACTTCTACCACCACGGCGCGCTCGACTTCGAGTCGATCGTCCGAGCCGCGATCGCGAACGTTCGCGCAGGCCAGGTCGTGCAGGGAGGATCGACGATCGCGCAGCAGCTCGCGAAGAACACGCTCACCGGGAACGAGGAAACCTTCGCGCGCAAGATCCAGGAGGCGGAGGATGCGATCCGTCTGGAGAACACCTACACGAAGAACCAGATCCTCGAGATGTATCTGAACGACATCTACCTCGGGAACAGCACCTACGGGGTTGCGGCCGCGGGACAGTTCTACTTCGGAAAGAAGCCCTCGCACCTCACGCTCCCCGAAGGAGCCACGCTCGCCGCGATCATCTCGTTCCCCTCGAGGTTCGACCCGCTCGCGCATCCGACCCACGCGCTCCATCAGCGGAACCAGGTGCTCGACCGCATGCGATCGCTCCACTGGATCGGGAAGAAGAAATATCAGGACGCCGTCGACGCTCCGCTCGGGCTCTCCAGGAGGCAGCGCGACGTCGCGAGCACGGTGCCGACGAGCTACGTGGAGCAGTACGTGATCAACCGGTTCCTCGCGGACCCGACGTTCGGCAAGACGTTCTCGCAGCGTGTCAATCTCCTGTACCGGGGCGGGCTCCAGATCCACACGACGTTCGATCCACCCTTCCAGAGCGAGGCGGAGCTCGCGATCCAACACCGGATGTCCCAACCGGGACAACCACAATCGGCGGTCGTGAGCATCGAGCCGAACACCGGGGCCGTGCGGGCGATGGCCGTCGGCGGGCAGACGTACGAGGAGAGCAAGTACAACCTCGCCACGGATCCGGGAGGCGGGCGCACCGCCGGCAGCGCGTTCAAGGCGTTCACGCTCGCGGCCGCCTTGGAGCAGGGGATGTCGCCGGACAGGGTGTTCAACGGCGACTCGCCGAAAACGATCCAGAACTGTGGCGGCGGAGAGACCTGGAAGGTGAACAACGCCGAGCCGGGATCGGGAAGCTACACGCTCGCCGCCGCGACGGCCGCCTCCGTGAACGCGGTCTTCGCGCAGGTCATCGACATCGTCGGGCCGAAGAACGTCGCGCACGTGGCACACCA
>JBJMLP010000139.1:0-4983 GCA_045805245.1 Actinomycetota bacterium
ACGCTTTATCCGCCCGAGGCCGCCGCGAAAGGCGCGATCCTCGGCGATCTGTCGACGGGGCAGGTGCTCTTCTCGAAAAGCCCCGATCATCCGCGACCGATCGCGAGCCTCACCAAGATCATGACCGCGCTCCTGACGCTTGAACGGCTCGACCCGAGCACGGTCGTGACGGTCCGGCCCGAAGCGGCGCCGGGACAGGTAGCCGGGCTCTCCGAGCTCGGGCTCGTGGCGGGGGAGCGGATCACCGTCCACGACCTCCTCTACGGACTGATGCTCGCATCGGCCAACGACGCCGCCGTCGCACTCGCGCAGAAGATCTCCGGGACGGTCGACGCGTTCGTCTCGCTGATGAACCGGCGGGCGGGGAAGCTCGGGCTCGCCCACTCGCGATTCTTCTCGCCCAACGGACTGGACGACCGCGGCTACTCGACGCCGCGCGACCTGTTCGAGTTGACGCGCGAGGCCTACGAGCAACCGCTGTTCGGGAAGATCACGCGGACGAAGTTCGCCGACGTCTCGGGTCCGAACGGCAAGCCGCGGCATCTGCAGAATCGCAACGTGCTGCTGTGGCTGTATCCGGGAGCGTTCGGCGTGAAGACCGGCTACACACGCGCCGCAGGCTACTGCGTCGTCGCGGCAGCGGAACAGGACGGTTTGCAACTCGTGGTTGTCGTCCTCGGGGAGCCGGGAGAGGCGTTCTCCGACGCCGCGACGCTCCTCGACTACGGGTTCCGCGCGTTCGACCGGAAGACGTTCGTCACGAAGGGGGAGGACTTCCCGGCGCTGACGCTCCACGGCGAATCGATCCCTGTCGCGGCGGAGGAGAGCCTCGAGGGCCTCGTTCCGACCGGAGCGGTTGCCACCGCGAATCGCCGGGTCCATCCCGATCCGGAGGCGCCGTTCCCACCGGCGACGGGGGACGTCGTCGCCTCCCTCGACGTCACGGCCGGCGATCGGGCGATCGGCTCCGTGCCGCTCGTCGCTACATCGCGGCCGGAACCACCTCCGCCACCACCGGGCGGCTGGTTCGGGCGCACGCTCGGAGCGATCCACGGGGCGCTGTCGGCCGGTCTCTCGTCCCTGCTCTCGTGACCCACCGATAGAATCCGGAACCGATGGCATCCGAGGTCACGGTCCTCTTTCCGCGCGAGGAGATCCGCGAGCGCGTCGAGGAGCTCGGGGCCGAGCTCACGCGCGACTACGCCGGTCGGACACCCGTGCTGATCTCGGTGCTGAAGGGCGGCTCGATCTTCCTCGCCGACCTTTTCCGGGCGATGCTGGTGCCGCTGCGGGTGGAGTTCATGTCGATCTCTGCGTACGGGGGCGCGTCGGGTCCTTCCGGCGTCGTCCGGATCCTGAAGGATCTGGATCGCGACATCGGAGGAGAGGACGTCCTGGTCGTGGAGGACATCGTCGACACGGGTCTCACGCTTTCGTATCTGCTCTCGACGCTCCGGTCACGTCAGCCGAGATCGCTCGAGGTGTGCACGCTCCTCGACAAGGCCGTTCGGAGGATCGCACCGCTCGGGATCGGCTACGTCGGCTTCGATTGTCCGGACCGCTTCGTCGTCGGCTACGGCCTCGACCATGAGGAGCGGTACCGCAACCTTCCCGACATCGTCGCGGTCGATCCCGCGACGCTCTCGGCCGATCCCGAGCTGTTGGTCCCCTACCTGGCTGAGGAGGGATCCGCGAGCGCCGGCGAAGTTGTCGGACCTGAGGGCCCTCGTTACAGTCCCCGGTGAGCCCATGATTCGAATGAGCCTCGCCGGCGTGCGGGTCGAGCTACCAACCAACCAGCCGATCGTGCTGCTCAAGGAGGACGAGGGCGAGCGGTACCTTCCGATCTGGATCGGCGCGGCCGAGGCCGCAGCCATCGCCTTCGCGCTCCAGGGTGTCGTCACGCCGCGCCCGATGACCCACGACCTCATGAAGAACCTCCTCGAAGAGGTCGGCGCTCAGGTCCAGCGGATCGAGATCACCGAGCTTCGCGAGGGCACCTACTACGCCAACATCAACATGCGCATGAACGGCAGCGCCTACGAGATCTCCGCCCGGCCGAGCGACGCGATCGCGCTGGCCGTCCGCGTGGAGGCGCCGATCTTCGCCGACGAGGAAGTGCTCACGGACGCCTCGATCCTCATCCCGAGCGACGAGGAGGACGAGGTGGAGAAGTTCCGCGAGTTCCTGGAGAGCGTGAACCCCGAGGACTTCGCCTAGGGCGCTCGCGCGCCGGCCACCCGCACGCCGTCAGCCGTCAGCCGTCAGCCGTAGAAGGTGACCGTCACCCAGTAGGCGCCGTTGACGTGCGCCACGCCGATCCCCACATGGGTGAAGCGCTTGTTCAGGATGTTCTCCCGGTGAACGGGGGAGTTCATGAACGCGTCCTCGAGCGTGGGGAGCGTATCCGTGGTCATCCCGACGTTCTCGCCCCACACCGACCAGTGCCAGTGACGGAGCTCGCCCGGGATGTTGCCGGTGTGGAACAGGGAGCTCTCCTGCGCCATCTGACGGCTGTGACGCGCGGCCATCTTCGACAGGCGCGTATTCAGCTTCAGCCGGCGGACGCCGTGGTCGGAGCGGCTCTGGTTGGTGAGGGAGAGCATCTGCTGGCGGGGAGTCGTCGCGGCGAGCGCCGGCTCCGCGCCGGCAA
Source organism: Actinomycetota bacterium (assembly GCA_045805245.1). Lineage (GTDB taxonomy): Bacteria > Actinomycetota > UBA4738 > UBA4738 > JBJMLN01 > JBJMLN01. The sequence continues at coordinate 2,654 of JBJMLP010000139.1, forward strand.
GGGAAACGGATCCCGCGAGGGCGCACGCGACGATCGCCGCGAGCAGCGGCCGGGATGCGCTCCGTATCATCGAGGACCTCACCGGGCTACCCTCCTTCGGGTATCAGGGTCCCTCGTAGCATCGGTTTCTCGCCCACGGGGGTTGAGCCCGCGGGCAACAGAACGAGGGCGGCGCGCCGGGGGAGAGCCCGCGAGACCGATTCGTTGACACGGTTCGTGCCCGGACGTAGGGTTGCCTACGCCCTCGTAATTACGGAGTTGTGATGGCGGACGAGCAGGGCTATCGGGTGCCGGAAGTGTGCCGGATCATCGGCATCAGCTACCGGCAGCTGGATTACTGGGCTCGGACGGAGCTCGTGCGGCCGTCCATCCAGGACGCCCAGGGCTCCGGAACGCAGCGCCTCTACTCCTTCCAGGACCTCGTCGAGCTCCGGGTCATCAAGAAGCTCCTCGATGCGGGCGTCTCCCTCCAGCGGGTACGCAAGGCCGTGGAGTACCTCCAGAACAGCAAGACTCCCGCCGCGGGAGTCACGCTGATGTCCGACGGAAACCGTATCTACGCCATGGACTCTCCGGAGGCGGTCGTGGACCTCCTCTCCAAGGGCCAGGGCGTGTTCGCGATCGCCGTCGACAAGGTCGCCACCGACCTCGAGGGAAGCCTCAGCAAGTCTGCCTCCGGGGGCAAGAAGACGCGCGGCGCGGCCTCCGCCGGAGGCGCCTGACCTGGTCGTGACGGCCGATCCGCCGGCCCCACACAGCGACACCGTCCGATTCGCGCACCACAGCGAGCGCCAGTTCGCGCGACTGCTCGACTTCTACCAGATCGAATGGGAGTACGAGCCGACCTCCTTCGATCTGGAGTGGGACAACGAGGGCAACGTCGTCCAGAAATTCACTCCGGACTTCTACCTGCCCCAGTACGAGCTCTACATCGAGATCACGACGCTGAATCAGAAGCTCGTCACCAAGAAGAACCGGAAGATCCGTCGTCTCCGGGAACGCTATCCGGAGGTCAACTGCAAGATCTTCTACCAGCGCGACTACCTCTCGCTCGTCACGAAGTACGGGCTCGAAGGCCTGACGGGTTAGGGCCGCGCGCCGTCCCATCGGCGGCGGCCGACCGTAGACTGAGCGTTCGGATGCGCTACGCGCCGCACACCGAGCAGGACGTCCGCGAGATGCTCGCGCCCACCGGCGCGGCGACGATCGACGACCTGTTCTCGACGATCCCGGCGTCCGTTCGCCTCGAGGGAGGCCTCGACCTTCCCGCCGGCGTCTCCGAGATGGAGACCGTCGAGCGTCTCCGGGCGCTGGCCGGTCGCAACCGGTCCGCCGACGACCTCGTGTGCTTCGCGGGCGCCGGCGCCTACGACCATTACGTGCCGAGCGCGGTCTGGGCACTCGCCGGGCGCTCGGAGCTGATGACGTCCTACACCCCGTACCAGCCGGAGCTCTCCCAGGGGGTCCTGCAGCTCCTGTTCGAGTACCAGTCCATGATCTGCGAGCTCACCGGCATGGAGGTGTCGAACGCCTCGCTCTACGACGGAGCGACCGCGCTCGTGGAGGCGGTGAACCTGGCCCGGACGGCGAGCGGGGCGAGCGGGCGAAACCGCGTTCTCGTCTCCGGCGCGGTCGACGACCGCTTCGTGAAGGTTCTCCGCGCCTACGGCAGGGGAGCGGGTTACGAGCCCGAGGTGTTCGACGTTCCGGACGGGATCGGGGGCGCTCCCGAGCTCCGCGAGGACGTCGCCGCCGTCGTGGTGCAACACCCCAACGTCTACGGGGCGTTGGAGCCCGTCCGCGAGCTGTTCGAAGCCGCCCACGGGGCGGGGGCTCGAACGATCCAGATCTTCGATCCGCTGTCGCTCGGCGTCCTCGCGCCCCCCGGCGAGCTCGGGGCCGACGTCGCGGTCGCGGAGGGCCAATCGCTCGGCAACCACCTGAACTTCGGCGGACCGTACCTCGGCGTCATCGCGGCACGCATGGAGGACGTTCGAAAGCTTCCCGGGCGGATCGTCGGCGAGACGGTCGACGCGGACGGAAAGCGCGGCTATGTCCTGACGCTCCAGGCCCGGGAACAACACATCCGCCGGGAGAAGGCGACGTCGAACATCTGCACGAACCAGACGTTGATGGCGATCGCGGCCACGGTGTACCTCGCGTGGCTGGGTCCGGAGGGTCTCCGGGAGCTGGGGGAACGGTGCGCGGCGAAGGCCCGGTACGCGGCCGACCGCCTGAGCTCCGTCGACGGCGTGTCGTTGCTGCATCCCGACGCTCCGTTCTTCAAGGAGTTCGCGTTTGGTGTTCGGATGATCGTCGTTTAGGTAATG
>JBJMLP010000140.1:0-2058 GCA_045805245.1 Actinomycetota bacterium
CCGTCGGGAGCTCACGAAGGTCACGCACCAGCGAGGGGAGGAGGCGCGGGTGGCCGTCCGCAACGTCCGGCGCCACCACAAGGACGAGCTCGAGAAGCTTGAGCACGACCACACGATCTCGGAGGATGATCTCAAGCGTGCCGAGCGGGAGCTCCAGAAACTGACCGACCAGCACGTGGCAGAGATCGACCAGATCGTCGCGCACAAAGAGACAGAGCTGATGGAGGTCTAGTGGCAGGCGACGAGGGGCGGAGCAAGGACGAGACGTCGGAGGACCTGTTCGAAGACCTGGACAAGTTCTTCGCGCCGATCCAGGACGTGGAATGGCCGGAGAGTTCTCCGGAGGAGGAAGCTCCTCCCGCGCCGGCGCATCAGGAACCACCGGCGCCGGAACCGGGCGAGGAACGTCCGGCTTCGGAAACCTCCGTCCCGCCGGCGCCGCGGACACCGCCGGGGGAGGGCCACGTGACGGTCTCGGGCCCGGGCGTCTCCACCACCCCGGACGAGTCGGGCGTGCTTCCCGAAGGTTGGTCGGCGGAGATCCCGGAGATCCCCGAGACCTCGGAGGACGACGGCGTACCCGAGGACGAGCTGCCGGCGCCGGAGATCGAGGGACAGGAGGGACTCTTCGGCACCGATACGCAGCCGACCGAGACCGTGTCGGTCGAGGACCTTCGGCAACCGCCCCCGGAGTACGAGGACCTTCCGGGCCCGGAGGAGGCTCCCGCGGCATCGACGCCCGAGGACGAGCCTTCGATGGAGGCCGTTGAAGCCGCGGCGGATCAGTTCGCGCAGTCGATCCGCGTCGAGGAGGACGTCGTCGTCGAGCAGCCGGTCGGACCCGCCGACGTGGAGCAGGACATCCTGGCCGACCTGGAGGACCCCTCGCTCGCCCCGCGCACGGTGAAGGTCGGTGCCGAGGGCATGGGCGGTCCCACGTGGCAGGAGCCGACCTCGGTGGAGGTGGGAGGCGACCAGGAGCGCCGGCCCGGAGAGCGGAACCTTCCGCTCGCATTCCTCGTCGGACTGGGTCTCGCCGCGCTCGCGCTCCTCGCGATGGCGTTGGGACGTGGTCCGTTCGCCATCGTCGCGAGCGTCGCGGCCCTCCTCGCTCAGGGGGAGCTCTACGCCGCGATGCACAAGGCGCACCATCAGCCCGCCACCGCACTCGGGCTCCTCGGCGGTGCGCTCGTGCTCGCCGGCGCCTACTACAAGGGCGAGAGCGGCATGCTCGCGATGGTCGCGGTCTCGCTCGTGTTCACGTTCCTCTGGTACATGGCGATCCCAGCGGCCCACCGGCACAACTCGATCACCGGCATCGCAACGACGATGCTCGGGATCGTCTACGTCCCGGTCCTGGCCGGCTATCTGCTCGTGACGCTCACCACGTACTCATCGGGCCGGAGCATCGTCGTCGCGATCCTCGGATTGACGTTCCTCTACGACACGGCGGCGTACGTCGTCGGCTCGTTCTGGGGGGACCATCCGCTCGCCCCGTCGATCTCTCCGAGCAAGTCGTGGGAGGGCACCACGGCGGCACTCGTGGTCATCGCGATCTCCGTCGCCCTCGTGGCCGGATACGTGGACCCGTTCAAGGACCACGTGATCCGGGCGCTTGTGTTCGGGATCGTGGTGTCGGTGGCCGCCCAGCTGGGAGACCTCGCGGAGTCGCTCCTCAAGCGAGACCTCGGGGTCAAGGACATGAGCAGCATCCTCCCGGGCCACGGAGGCCTCCTCGACCGCATCGACGCGGTGCTCTTCGTGGCGCCCGCCGCCCTGCTGTTCCTCCACATGGTTCTGTAGGTCTTCCGCCCGCTTTCTCGTAGAAGGCTCCGGCCCGGGGTAACCTCTGAGCATGCGGTCGCTCGTCATCCTGGGTTCGACGGGGTCCGTGGGCACGCAGGCCCTGGACGTCGTCCGGCACAACCCCGACCGCTTCCGCGTGGTCGGGCTCTCCGCCGGGACCAATCATGAGCTCCTGATCGGTCAGGTCCGGGAGTTCCTGCCTCCCTACGTCGCGATCGCCGACGAGGAGTCCGCGCGAGACTTCAAGGCGCA
>JBJMLP010000141.1:0-10739 GCA_045805245.1 Actinomycetota bacterium
GATCCGCATCCCCGGAGGTCAGCTGACGTCGACGCAGCTCCGAGACATCGCCTGGGCATCGGAGCGGTTCGGACGGGACGTGGCCGACGTGACGGACCGGCAGAACATCCAGCTCCATTGGATCCGCATCGAGGACGTCCCGCGCATCTGGGAGCGGCTCGAGTCTCACGGGCTGTCCACGCAGGAGGCCTGTGGCGACACGCCGCGGAACATGCTCGGCTGCCCTCTCGCGGGGGTCGACGCGGAGGAGATCCTGGACGCCACACCCGCGTTGCTGGAGACCGAGCGCCGCTTCGTCGGCGACAAGGCGTTCTCCAACCTGCCGAGGAAGTACAAGACCACGGTCTCCGGCTGCCGTCAGCAGTGCACGCATCACGAGATCAACGACATCTCGTTCATCGGCACGGAAAAAGAGGGCACTCCCGGCTTCGATCTCTGGGTCGGCGGAGGGCTCTCCACTAACCCGAAGTTCGCACAGCGTCTCGGGGTCTTCGTCGAGCCCGAGCGCGTTCCCGATGTGTGGGGTGCGGTGACGTCGGTCTTCCGCGACTACGGCTACCGCCGGCAGCGGAACCGGGCGCGCCTGAAGTTCCTCGTCGCCGACTGGGGACCGGAGCGCTTCCGCGACGTCATGGAGAAGGAGTACCTCGGTTCCGCGCTTCCGGTCGGCGACCCGCCGGCTTCGAGCGCGACCGGCCAGCGCGATCACGTCGGCGTCTTTCCGCAGCACGACGGACGCTCGTACGTCGGATTCGCGCCGCGCGCCGGACGGATCGCCGGCCATCAGCTCCGTCAGATCGCCGCCCTGTCGGACGAATACGGCGACGGCCGCGGCCGCACGACCACGCAGCAGAAGATGGTCATCCTCGATGTCGACCCCTCGCGGGCGGAGGAGTTGATCGCCGCGCTCGACGACGAGGATCTCCGCGTGCGCCCGTCGGCGTTCCGGACCGGGATGATGGCCTGCACCGGCATCGAGTTCTGCAAGCTCGCCCTCTCGGAGACGAAGTTGCGCGCGCAGTGGCTCTACTCCGAGCTGGAGGAGCGTCTCCCCGACTTCGACGAGGAGATCCACATCAATCTGAACGGCTGCCCGAACTCCTGCGCGCGGTTCCAGGTCGCGGACATCGGGCTGATGGGAGCGACGCTTCCTCGCTCCAACGGGATCAAGTCCGACGCGTTCCTCGTTCACCTCGGAGGCGCGCTCGGCGCGGATCTCCAGTTCGGCCAGAAGGTGAAGGGCGTGCGCGTGTTCGCGGAGGACCTCGCCGACTACGTGGAGCTGCTGCTGCGCCGCTACGAGCACCGGAAGAACGGCCACTCGAGCTTCTCCGACTACGTGCACTCGTTGGACAAGGACCAGCTCGCGCTGTTCGCCGAGCCGCCGGCGGAGATGGTGCAGCGATGAGCGCACGCAACGGAGGCTCCACGAGCGCGCCGGACGCAACGCCCCGGGTGCAACCGTTCTACTGCCCGTACTGTGGAGAGCAGGACATCCGCCCCTCCGTGCACGAGGGAGCGTTCCATTGCGAGGTGTGCGACCGCGTCTGGTCGCTCGCGTACCGAGGGCCCGCCGGCCCGGAAGAGAGGAGCTGAGGGATGGCCAGATCACCGGCCGATCCCATCTTCGACGAGGAGGAAGCGCAGATCCGCGAGGCGGCTGCGCGGTTCGAGCACGCCTCCGCGGAGGAGATCCTCTCCTGGGCGCTGGAGCAGTTCCACCCGCGCATGGCGATCTCCGCGGCGGGCGGCGTCGACGGGATGGTGATCGTCGACCTCGCGTGGCGGATCAATCCGGACGTCCGCGTGTTCACGTTGGACACCGGACGGCTTCCTCCGGAGACGTACACGTTGTTCGAGGAGGTCCGCGACCGCTACGGGATCAACGTGGAGTTCGAGTTCCCCGACCGGGCACAGGTGGAGGAGCTCGTGAACCTCAAGGGCCCGAACCTCATGTACAAGAGCCTCGAGAATCGGCTCGCGTGCTGCGACATCCGCAAGGTCCTCCCGTTGAAGCGCAAGCTCGCGACGCTCGATGCATGGGTCGCGGGCCTCCGGCGGGATCAGTGGCGGACGCGCAAGAACGTCGCGAAGGTGGAGCTCGACAAGGACCACGGCGGCATCGTGAAGATCAACCCGGTGGCCGACTGGAGCGCGGACGACGTCTGGGACTACATCCGCAAGAACGAGGTCCCCTACCACCAGCTGTTCGACGAGGGCTACACCTCGATCGGCTGCGCGCCGTGCACCCGCCCGGTCGAGCCTGGCGAGTCCGAACGCGCCGGCCGCTGGTGGTGGGAGCAGCAGACCGACAAGGAGTGTGGCATCCACTGCTCCGTCGGGCTGATCGGAAGCGCGAGCGACTCGGAGCGGGCGCTGATCAACGCGAAGACGGTCGGCGACGTGATCAAGGACGCCGACGAGGTGGCGACCGAGCAGGAGGTCTCGTAGCGATGCCGTTCGCCTATCCGGTGTTCCTGGAGCTCACGGGCAAGCGAGCGCTGGTCGTCGGGCGCCTGGCGGTCGAGGAGGGTAAGCCCGAGGGATTGCTGGCGGCCGGTGCGTCGGTGCACGTCGTGGTGGAAGGGCGTCAGGGTGTGCAGGACCTCTCCGAGACGGAGGGCGTGACGGCGTCGTGCCGAGCGTTCCGCCCGTCCGACCTCGACGGAGTCGACATCTGCGTGGCGTCCTCGTCTCGCGCGTCGGAGCGTGACCTCATCGCCTCCGAGGCTCGGGCACGCGGCGTGCTCGTGAACGTGATGGACGACGTGAAGAACTGCGACTTCGCGGCGCCGGCGATCGTGCGGCGCGGCGACCTGGTGATCGCGATCTCCACCGGCGGGAAGTCGCCCGCACTGGCGAAGCGGTTGCGGGAGGAGCTCTCGCAGCGGTTCGGGCCGGAGTGGGAGGAGGTCATGCGGCTGCTCGGAGAGGTGCGGCAGCAGACGATGCCGGTCCTCCCGAACATCGCCGAGCGCGCGAAGCGCTGGAGCAAGGCGCTCGATCTCGAGGAGGCGCAGCAGCTGATGAAGGAGGGCCGCGCGGCGGAGCTCCGCGACCGGCTGCTGGCGCGGCTGACGGGAACGGAGTCTCCGTGACGGGCATCGTCTACCTCGTTGGGGCCGGACCGGGAGACCCTCGGTTGATGACGCTCCGTGGAGCGGAGGTTCTCCGTCAGTCCGATGTCGTCGTGTACGACCGGCTGGCGGCACCGGCGCTGCTCGACCTCGCGCCCGGCCGCGCCGAGCGGATCTACGCCGGTAAGGAGCCGGGGAAGCCAACGCTCGAGCAGGAGGAGATCAACGCGCTGCTGGTCTCACATGCGCGCGGCGGGTCCGTCGTGGTCCGTCTGAAGGGCGGAGACCCCTTCGTCTTCGGCCGCGGCGGAGAGGAGGCTCTGGCGTGCTCCGAGGCCGGAGTTCCGTTCGAAGTCGTGCCCGGAGTTTCCTCCGCGACGGCGGTTCCGGCGTACGCGGGCATCCCGCTGACCCACCGCGGAGTCGCTTCCAGCTTCGCGGTGGTGACCGCGAGCACGACGCCAGGCCGGGAGGTGGACCTCCAACGCGTGTCTGCCGCGGTCGACACGTTGGTTGTTCTCATGGCGGCGGGAAAGCTCAAGGAGGTCTGCGCGGCGCTGATCGCCGGTGGCCGATCTCCCGACGAACCGGCCGCGGTCATCGAACGCGGAACCACGACGGATCAGCGAGTGGTGGTTTCAACGCTCGCATCGCTTCCGGCCCGAGCGGTGGACGAGCGAGTGGAGTCGCCATCGACCGTGATCGTCGGCGGCGTGGTCGATCTCTCCGATTCCCTCGCCTGGACCGTGGCTCCGCCAGCCCGGAAAGCTCAGGAGAACGGCTGACCCTCCGGAACTCTCCACTCTCCACCGTTGATCTTCGGCCTTTCGGTCTGTTTGCGAGACGCGCTCAGGTTGCCCTACGATGCAACTCCATGCGAGATCGCCCGAGGCTGCGCCGCACACCACTGCTCACCGTCAGTTTCTTCATGCTGGCCGCTCTTGCTTTCGCTGGAACCGCGAACGCGACCGCTTGGAAACAGTTCCAGTTCAACGGAAAGCATTCGGGCGTCAATCCTGCCGAGCACGTGCTCGCGCCACAGAACGTTGCGGAGCTCGAGAGTCGCTGGTCAACCTTCGTCGGTTCCGACTACGCGAGCGTCATAGCGGCAAACGGCATCGTCTACGCGTCTGGCGACCACCTGGTCGCGCTGCGGGCCAGCAGCGGCTCCGTTCTGTGGACGGCACCCGGTGGGAATCTCGCGGTCTCCCAGGGGAGAGTCATCTCCGTCGGCAACGGTCGTGTGCGTGCGTTCGACGCCGTGACAGGCGACCAGATGTGGAATGTGGCGGTCGCCAACGGTCTCGGGGGACCAGCCGTGGCGGACGGCAAGGTATTCGTCGCCGGAGGAGGATCCGGCGCGCACGTCTTCGCCCTGGATCTCACAAGCGGCGATCGTCTCTGGAAGAGCGATCAGGGCTCCGGCGAGGGGGCCTTCTTCCTGCCTGCGATCGCCGACGGACAGGTGTTCGCCGCCTTCCAGGACGATCACCAGTCCGTCTTCGACGAGAGAACCGGCGACCTCGTCGGCGGTTTCTCGATCAGCGGATCGGATGAACCGGCGGTCGTCGCCGGAGGGCGCGTGTACTTCGGCGGATTCGACCGCCTGTACGGCTTCAGCATCCGAAGCGGCGTCCAGGGCAAGTTCTTCGATCCCGGAGCCCAGGGCGTCACTCCAGTCGTGAGCGACGGGACGCTCTATCAAGCCACCGAGAGCAGCTTTCAAGCGATCGACATCCGCTCGGAGAATCGGATCTGGAGGGTTCCATTCGATGCAACGGGCTGTCCACCCGTTCTCGCGAACGGGGTCATCTACGTCGGCTCCGGGATGTGGGTCGATGCAATCGATGCGACGACAGGGCAGCTCCTGAACACGTGGTACACGGGTCGGCCGGTCCGCCGGGTCATCGTCACGAACGGACGCGTGATCTCGATATCCGACGGTTACGTCGAGCTCGACGCTCTTCCTGCGTAGTGAAGCGCTAGCTCGGAGTCGCAGCAGACCGCTCACGTTCCTGGTCCAGGAGCACCCTCCGGAGCACCTTGCCCACCAACGTCTCCGGGAGGGAGTCGCGGAACTCCACCCGCTTGGGAACGCGATATCCGGTGAGGCCGTTGTCCGGGTCACGGCTCCAGGCGGTGATCTCCTCGGGCGTCGAGTGCGCGTCCTCCTTCAACACGACGAATGCCTTCACTGCTTCGCCCGTGGTTTCGTCCGGAACCCCGACCACCGCCACCTTCGCGATCGCGGGGTGGCGGGAGAGCACGCTCTCCACCTCCGCCGGGTACACGTTGAAGCCCGACACGATGATCAGGTCCTTGATGCGATCGACGATCGCGAAATAGCCCTCCTCGTCCATCGTGGCGACGTCGCCGGTGTGCAGCCAGCCGTTCCGTATCGAGAGCGCCGTGTCTTCGGGACGGTTCCAGTAGCCCTGCATCACCTGCGGGCCGCGGATCAGCAGCTCTCCGGGCTGCCCGACGTCGACGACGCGGTCGGGATCCTCCAGGTCGACGATCTTGCACTCCGTGTCGGTGATCGGCAGCCCGATCGAGCCGGTCTTCGCGCGGCCGTAGATCGGGTTGGCGTGCGTCACGGGTGACGCCTCCGTGATGCCGTAGCCCTCCACCAGCCGGCCGCCGGTGATCGACGCGAACCCCTCGGCCACGGCCTTCGGCAGCGAGGCGGCTCCGCTCAGACACGCCTTGATCGAGTGGAGGTCGTACTTTCCCGTCTCCTTCGCGTCGTTGATCGCGATGTACAGCCGCGGCACACCGGGGAAGATCGTCGGTTTCTCCTTCTGCACCTGCTGGAGCACGCGCTTCAGTTCGAACCGGGGCACGAGGATCAGTTTCCCTGCGCGATAGATCCCGAGGTTCATCCCGACGGTCATCCCGTAGGAGTGGAAGAAGGGCAGCACGCACATGATCGCGTCCTCGCCGTCCTTCAGATCGGAGAACCACGCCGCGCACTGCAGACAGTTCGCCACGATGTTCGAGTGGGAGAGCATCGCTCCCTTGGAGAAGCCCGTCGTTCCGCCCGTGTATACGAGTCCCGCGGTGTCGTTAGTGGCATCGACTTCCGCCACCGGAGGCGGCGCTCCGGCGTCCTTCATCAGCGAGCTCCACGACTTGACGGGCGCGTCCGACGGGACCGGAGGCCACGGCTTTCCTTCGCGGCGAGCGTCGCGGCGGAACTTCAAGGGCGCCAAGCGATCCAGCGGGAACGGGAGGTAATCGGTCAGCTTCGTCACGACCACGTCGGAGACCTTGATCTCCTTCTGCGTCTCCGCGAACTCGGGATAGAGCTGATCCAGCACCACCATGACCGTGATGCCGGCGTCCGCGAGCTGGTGGGAGAGTTCCCGGCGCGTGTACAGCGGATTGTTGCCGACGATCACCGCTCCGAGCCGGACCGTCGCGTAGTAGGCGATCACGTACTGCGGACAGTTCGGAAGGAGGAGCCCGACGCGGTCGCCACGCGAAACGCCGAGCGACGCAAGCACGGCGGAGAAGCGCTCCACCTCTCGGAGGAGCTCCCGATACGTCAAATGCTTGCCGAGGAACGCGATCGCGACGTTGTCGGGCCATACCGAGGCGGACCGTTCCAGCATCGAGAACACCGACGCCTCGGGATACGGCTCCAGCGTGGGTGGAACGTCCGAGGGATAGCTGGCCAGCCACGGCCGGTGGTCGGTCATCGGGCCGCATCATACGCTGGCGCCCTCCATGGATCTCCCGGCGGCTCCCGCGTGAGCGATTGGATCGACAGCCTCCGCGAGCACGCCCGAAAGGCGCTCCCGATCGTGGACGGCGCGCTCGACGTCGAGGGGCTGTCGGCGCCCGTGGAGGTGATCCGCGACGGGTGGGGCGTTCCCCACATCACCGCGGAAACGCCGGACGACGCCTACTTCGCCCAAGGGTTCGTCGTCGCGTCCGAGCGCCTGTTCCAGATGGACCTCACGTTCCGCTACGCGACGGGGCGGCTCGCCGGGATGCTCGGCGAGCTGGCGCTTCCGCTCGATCGCTTCGCACGGACGGTCGGATGGAACCGTGCAGGTGAGCGCATCGCCAGGACGTTCGATTACCGCTCCCGGGAGATGACGCAGGCCTGGGGAGCCGGCGTGCGCGCCTGGCTCGACGTGATGCCGGCGCGTCCCGTGGAGTACGAGGTCCTCGATCTCGAGCCCGACGTCCCAAGCGCCGAACACATCGAGGCCCGCGTCGCTTCCGCGGCCGTGTTCCTCGCGTGGAACCTCTCGGGGAACTGGGACGCGGAGCTCCTCCGCATGGAGGTGGCCGAGCGGCTCGGCGTCGAGGCGGTGCGGGAGCTCTTTCCGGGAACGCCGGACTTCGACGAGCAGGGAGGCTGGGAGTTCCTGGAGCTGCTTCGGAACGCTCCGCTGCGACCGGCCGGACAAGGCTCCAACAACTGGGTCGTCTCCGGGGAACGGAGCGAGACCGGCGCCCCGCTCCTCGCGAACGACCCGCACATCACCGTCGGCATGCCACCGATCTGGTTCGAATGCCATCTCACGTCGCCGGCGTTCGACGTCTCCGGCGTCTGCCTCCCGTTCGCGCCCGGCGTGGTGATCGGCCGAACCGCGCGCGTGGCGTGGGGAACCACGAACGTCTCCGGCGACACCCAGGACCTGTACCTGGAGAACCTCCGAGACGAGGCCGCTCTCTACGACGGTGAGGTGGAGCCGCTCACGGTCCATGAGGAGCGGATCGATGTCCGCGGAAGCGACGAGCCGCAGCTCCTGACCGTGAAGGAGACGCGGCACGGCCCGCTCCTCGACTCCTACCTGATCGGCGCCGGGCGTCCCGAGGTCGTGGACGGCATCACGCGCAACGTCGCCCTCCGCTGGGTCGGAGCCGACCACGCCGTGGAGCCGAGCACGCTGGAGCGCATGGCGACCGCGACCGACGCTGCGGATCTCCGCGAGGCGGTACGCGGCTGGACGTGCCCGGGACAGAACTTCGTGTTCGCTGACGTGGACGGAACGATCGGCATGCAGACGACGGGGCTGTTTCCGATCCGTTCCCACGGACACAGCGGTGCCGTTCCCGTTGCGGGGTGGAAGTCCGGCAACGAGTGGCAGGGCTGGATCCCGTTCGAGGAGCTCCCCGCGGATGAGGATCCACCGGATGGCGCGCTTTCCACGGCGAACCAACGTCTCCAGCCGGAGGACGCGGAACACCAGATCGGGCATGACTACTCGCCTCCGTTCCGCGCGCAGCGGATCGAGCAGCTGCTGTCGCATTCGCCGGTTCACAGCTTGGATCGGTTCGCGCGGTACCAGTCGGACACCCTGTCGCTTTCCGCGCAGCTGCTGACCGCTCTCCTCATCGGCGTGGAGGCCCGCTCTCCGAGGCAGGAACGCGCGATCGAGCTCCTCCACGGATGGAACGGTGACGTGGCCGCGGGCTCGGCCGGGGCCGCGGTCTACGAGCTCTGGTGCGCGGCGATCGCGCGGGAGGTCCTCCTCCCGAGGCTCGGGGAGGGGCTGTTCACCCACTACTACGCGAAGCGAGCGTCCACGAATCCGTTCCGCTCGGAGGTCCTCGCGCGATTGTTGGCCGACGCGTCCCCGGACTGGTTCGGCGCGGAGGGTCTCGGGGCGCGCGATGACCGGCTTCGGAACGCCCTCGACGCCGCTCTCGAGGAGTTGGAGCAGGAGCTCGGCGGCGACATGGACGCGTGGCGATGGGGCGCCCTCCACCACGCGCGGTTCCGCGGGCCGATCGCGATCACACCCGAGCTCGGGGACCTCTTCACGGGGGCGGACGTTGAGGCGGGCGGCGACGAGCAGACGGTGCTCGCGTCCTCCTTCCTTCCCGGAGAGAGCTGGCGCGCGCAGGTCGTTCCGTCGTGGCGCCAGATCGTCGACCTCTCCGATCCAGACGCGGCGCGAGGCGTGCTGCCGACGGGGCAGTCCGGAAATCCGGAGTCGCCGCACTGGAACGACCAGACCGAGCTTTGGACGAGCGGCCGCCACCATCCGATGCCGTTCACCCGGGCCGCGGTCGAGCGGGCGGCACGGGCCACACTCCAGCTGGCCCCGGCCGATCCCCGCAGGTAGACCGCGGTAAAATCCGGCTCCATGCCGAAGTCGAAGTCCAAGCGCAACCGGTACATCCCTCCGCCGCAGAAGAAGCGCAAGCCCAGCCCGCGGTGGTTCGGCGTCCTGATCCTGGGGGTCATGGCGCTCGGGGTGCTCATGATCGTGACGAACTACATGGGCTTGATCCCGGGGACGAACGGCACGGCGAACCAGCTCTACCTGTTCGGCGGCCTGGGACTGATCGCGTTCGGCTTCCTGCTCTCCACGCAGTGGCGCTGATCGCTCTCGTCGTTATCGCCTAGCGGCGCTCGAGCAGCCGCTTCAATCTCCCGAGCCGGGAGTCCCACGTCGCGCCGACGTCGACCATCCACTCCATCGCGTCCGAAAGCGGCTCCGGCGTGATCCGGTAGCTGCGCCGGCGCGTCTCTCCCGTCGCCTCGACCAGGCCGGCGTCCTCCAAGAGCGTCAGATGCTTCGCGACAGCCTGGCGGGAGACGGGAAGGTCCGCGGCGAGATCGGAGAGCGTCTGCGGTCCCTCCTCCGACAGCGAGCGGAGCACGTCCCGACGCGTCGGATCGGAGAGCGCCGACAACACCCGCCCGGGGTCACGCGAACGACGCGTCATCGGGCCGCGAGCTCCAACTTCTGCTTCGCGGAGACGACGCCCGGTGACTCCATCACGGTGAGGCGCGTTCCGCGGGGGAGCTCCTCCAGCGAGAATTCGACGACGGCTGCATTCGCCGGCTCGTGTACGTCGCGCCAGCGGAAGCTCAGGAGCCGCGGAGGATCGCACCTCACCACTACCCCGCGGAGCTCCGACCCGTCGGGGAACCGGAACCGAACCGCTCCCCCCAGGCGCACATCGATCTCCGTCTCCGCGTCGAACCAATCGGAGAGAAGCGATGCCTCCGTGAGCGCTCGCCACACGTCGGGTGTTCGGGCATCGAGCTCGACCGAGCGGGAGACCGGTTCCTGCGGCATCGCATCACGCAACCTTCTGGTTGCCAACGCTCGCGACAGGCCGTAGCGTTGTCGGCAACCGACAGGTTGCCATCGTATCGCTGGAGGCCCGAGATGGACATCCGGATCGCATCGACGGGGGAGGTCGGAACCGGGGCGCCGGTCGACCGCCCGCTGGACGTGTACTCGCGCTTGTTGAGGGAGCGGGTCGTGTTCCTCTCAGGGGAGCTGGACGACGCCGGCGGCAACGCGATCGTCGCGCAGCTCCTCCTGCTGGAGGCGGAGGACCCTCGGCGCGACATCTCCCTCTACATCAATTCGCCCGGCGGCTCGCCGACCGCGATGTTCGCGATCTACGACGCGATGCAGGCGCTGGAGCCGGACGTCGCGACGTGGTGCCTCGGCCAGGCGGCCTCGGCCGGCGCGACACTGCTCGCGTCCGGGGTCGCGGGGAAGCGGCACGCACTCCCGAACGCGCGGATCCTGCTCCACCAACCGCACGGCGGGCTGGAGGGAACGTCGGAGGACATCCGCATCCACGCGGCGGAGTTCGCGCGCACGCGCCGGCGGCAGGAGGAGATCCTCGCCGAGCACACGGGCCGGCCGCTCGAGAAGATCGTCGCTGACCTCGACC
>JBJMLP010000142.1:0-12678 GCA_045805245.1 Actinomycetota bacterium
AAACTATTAACAAACAATAATCTATACATAAAAGAGCATAACGCGAGCGGAAAGCGACTCGTCCTCCGCATGGGCGGACGAGAACGCGCCCCACGGCGCTCCGGCCAGATGGAGGGGAATCTCGCCGGGCCTCACCTCGTGTCCGGGCCGGACGAGATCGAACCGGTCCACCTCGCAGAGGAGGTCGTAGAACGCTTCCTCGCGCATCAGCTCGCCGCTTGGGCCGGCGGGGTTGGCGTCGGGCGTGGCGTGTTTCCACCACGGTCGTTCGACGTTCCAGAGATCGCGGGGCTCCGCGTTGCCGATGAAGACCTGGTTCGGCGGATACGCGAGGGCATCGTCGAACGAGCGCAGCGCGCTCTCGATCTCCGGCAGGCGCTGCGACTCCCGGTGCGGCTTCGAGCCGTAGCGCACGAGGTCCGGAACGTGCTCCAGCACGAAGGAGCACGCGACGACCGCGGTCCGGCGGCTCATGCGATCTCCCACACGGTGCCAGGGCCGACGTCGGTGGAGAGCATCTCCAGCGCGCGCTCGGTGATCCGTCGGCGGAGCGCGTGCTCGTCACCGACCGCGAGCGAGGGGTCACCCGCGGGATGGGTGATCGAGACCCCCTTCAGGATGCGGTTGGCTCCGACCATCTGCGCGATCGTCGGCAGCGCCGTGATGAACACCGTCGGTATCCCCTCTCGTTCGAACTCTCTGCTGAGCGTTGACCCGCAACGCGTTCCGGTCCCTCAGGTTCCCGTCAGGATCACGGCGCTGACGTCGGCGCTCTTCAGCTCCGCCGCGATCTCCTGTCCGAACTTCACCGCCGTCGCGACCGGCGTGTCGACGCCGGTCGTCGTGTAGAACGCGTCGTGGAGGCGCCCGATCCGTCCCTCGGACTCGAGCTCCCGCACGGCGTCGAGCGGCACGAGCCGGTTCGGATCCTCGTTCGCGAACGTCGTGTCGAACCCGGCGTGGACCGAGATGTAGCCCTCCGGGGAGAGCGACTCCACGCCGTCGAGCGGGTAGCGCAGCCACACGTTTGCGTGGCGGGTCGGAAGGTGATCGGGGTTCCCCTGCGGAACGCATCCAGCCTCCGTCACGAGCGCGATCGTCGCCTCTGCGAGATCGGGGACCGGCGGCGGAGGCGCCACGCGGTCGGCGGGCGGCTCCACCTCCGTGCGCGTGTCGCCGTCGAGCTTGCGGAGAAGGAGATCGATCGCGCGCGCGGCTCCGCTGCGTCCGGCGCGGACGTTCTCCCGCTGGTGCCGCGGAAGGTATCCCTCCACCTCGCCGGAGTCGATCTCCTCGCCGGCCGCGAGACGCTTCGCGAGGCTCGCCACGACCGGAACGGCGTCCTTCATGCTGGAGACGTTCGAGCCCGTCGGGACGACGTAGGCGACGCCCTCCGAGGCGATCACGCCCGGCGAGTCCGGCGTCATCGCGGTCACGACGGGAACGCCTCGGCGGCCCGCCTCGCGCGCGAGCACGCCGCACGCGTACCCGTAGCGGCCGGAGCCGAACGCGGGCCCGAGGACGACGACGTCGGGGTCCAGCTCTTCGATCCAGGCGAGCAGCGTCGCGAGCGCCTCCGCCTCGTGCTCGCCGAAGAAGTCGTCCCCGCAGGCGACCGTGACGTCGACGTCGAGCCCCGCGGCACCAAGCGCGCGGCCGGGGCCGACCGGCCCGTCGATGCGGACGGGCTCGTGGCCGGCGGCCTCCTCTCCGCCGAGACCGGCGAAGAACTGGTTCACGTAGTGGACGACGGTCACCGCACGGGCCTCATGCCGTCACCGCCGTGAGGTCGAAGGCGCCGGTCTCGTCGTTGGCACCGAGGTAGCTCGACAGCGGTACGGGCTCTCCCGCCATAGCGGCCTCGTCGCGGGCGCCGATCACGCGCTCGGGCGTCCACGGCTCCAGGAGCTCGTCCTCGTTGCCGGTGCTCACGATGCAGTCGGCCTCCGGAACGTGGTCGGTGAGGCCGCCGTTCGTCTCCGCGAGGATCGCGCAGGTGCGGATGCCGGTCCGCTCCAGCGCGCGAACGGTCAGCATCGTGTCGGTGTGGGAGTTGCCGGAGGAGAAGGTCGTACAGATCGCGGCGTCCGCACCGATCAGCCGCGCGAGCCGCGCGGTCTCGAGCGCGGAGCGCTGCTTGTCGTCGGCAGTGTCGAGGTATCCGAGGGCGAGGATCAGGCCGGCGAAGCGGAGACGCTCGCCGTCGGCCGCGAGCAGCTCGCGGATCAGACGGCCCTCCAGGTAGCTCGAGGTGGCGTTCCGCACCGACGGCCAGTCGTAGGTTCCGTTCACCAGCGCGCCGTCGAGCACCTCCAGCGGGTCGAGGAGGGTCGGCACGAGGCCGCCGAGCGGCGCGCCGTAGAGGACCGTGTCGACGAGCGGTCCCTCCGACGCGACCTGGAGGACCGCACACACGGCCGGGAGGTCCGAACCAGACGACGCAGGCTCGTTGAGACGCTCCACGTCTTCGGCCTTTGCGCCGATCGTCGTCGCGGCGAGCTCTCGTGCCACACGGAGGCCCGCCCGGCGCACCGCGCGATCGGCCTCCACGATCGTGGCGTCGGACGACGGCCTGCACGTCACCACGACGTTCATCGTGGCCGCGTACGGCGCTCGCTCCGCGGAGGGACCCGCCATGTCGACGAACGACGGCGGAAACTCCACCGCCTCGGCATTCCCGGTCACGCGCCAGTCGCAGGAAACGACCACACGGACGCCGTCGAGAACGTGGGTGAGGCCCCGGCCTGCGGCCGCGAGCGGTCCGAGCGCTCCGGGGAACGTGGCACCGGGATCGTCCGCCTTCACCGCGGGGACGACAGCATCGATCACGTTCGCGATGCGGACGAGCTCGCCAGGTCGGACGATGTCGACCGTGGCCTCCGCCAGCGCCGGTTCCATGGCGCCGACCGCGAGCTCCGGGAGCGAGAGATGGAGCGTTCCCGCGTCCCGACCTGTCTGCGTCCCCCCGACGACCTCTTTGACCGCGAACCGCGCGATCTCGAGATCAGCGGGCGCCGGTGACACTTCCGCCGACAGTCTACAACTCGCGCTCGGCCGGGTCTTCCGCGGTCCTGCCGGCGTCGCGCGGCAGGACATAGGCCTGCTCCGGATCGCTGGAGAGCCAGACGGTCCCGTCGAACGCGGAGCGTTCCAGCCGCGCGTCGGATGGCACCAGCACGATCACGCGTTCGCCGGTCCGCGTCTCCGCGGCGTAGCGCGACCACGAGCCCTGGAACGTCTCCTCCACCAGCCGGACCGGGATCGCGGCGAGGCCGGGAGGTTCGATCGTCGAGATGCGGAGGTGCTCCGGTCGGATCATCACGCTCGCGCTCGCGCCGACGTCGCATCCCTCCGCCGAGGTCACGGAGCGCATCGCGCTTCCGTCCTCGAGGCGAACGAGGAGCGAGGCGGAGTCCTTCGATTCCACGGTGCCGTTCAGCAGGTTCGCCTGACCGATGAAACCGGCGGTGAAGAGCGTCCGCGGCCGGAGGTAGATCTCCTCGGGCGCTCCGAGGTGCTCCACCTTTCCGAGGTTCATCACCGCGATCCGGTCCGACATCGTCATGGCCTCGCCCTGATCGTGCGTCACGTACACGAAGCTAATGCCGACGTCTCGTTGGATCCGTTTGAGCTCGAACTGCATGCCCTCCCGGAGCTTCAGGTCGAGCGCCCCGAGCGGCTCGTCGAGCAACAGCACGGCGGGACGGTTCGACAGTGCGCGAGCGAGCGCCACCCGCTGCTGCTGTCCGCCGGAGAGCTCCCGCGGATAGCGTCCCGCGTACTCGCTGAGGTGCACCGCCTCCAGCACCTCCCCGACGCGCTGCTTGATCTCCTTGCGCGGCAGCCGTTTCCGCTCCGGTCCGAACGCCACGTTCTGCGCGATCGTCATGTGCGGGAACAGCGCGTAGTTCTGGAACACCAGGTTGGTGTTCCGCTTGTGGACCGGAACCGTCGAGGCGTCGCGGCCTTCGATCAGGATCCGCCCGGTCGTCGGCGTCTCGAATCCCGCGAGCATCCGGAGCGTGGTCGTCTTTCCGCAGCCGCTCGGCCCGAGGAGCGAGAAGAACTCGCTCTTCGCGACGGCGAACGAGACGTCGTTCACGGCCGGCGGTCCGGAGCCGAACCGCTTCGTGACGTGATCGACGACGACGGCAGCTTCCTCCGCGGGTATGCGCGCCTCCTCGGCGGTCGCGGAGCCCGAGGTCGTCGCGGGCTCAGGCATCGGAGGACGAGGCCGACTGCAGACGGTTGATCGCGGCGAGCTTGTACATGATCGCAACGAAGATCACCGCGAACACCAGCAAGAGGAAGCTCATCGCGGATCCCACGCCCCAGTTCCCGGTCTTCAGGATCTGCTGCTCGATGTAGTTCCCGACCATGAAGCCGCTGGTTCCGCCGACGAGCGCTGGCGTCAGGAACTCCGTGAAGAGCGGGATGTAAACGAGGATCAGGGCGACGAAAATACCGGGCGCGGCGAGCGGAACGAGCATCTTCCGGTACATCGTGAACTTGCCCGCACCGAGGTCGTCCGCAGCCTCCAGGATGGCCGGATCGATCGCCTTGAGCGCCGCGTAGATCGGGATCGTCGCCAGCGAGAGGTACTCCGCGGAACTCACGATGATGACCGCGGTCTTGCTGAACAACAGCGACTCGATCGGCTGATGGATCAGTCCGACGAACAACAGCGCGGAGTTGATGATGCCCTCCCGCCCGAGGAGCGTCCGCCACGCGTAGACGCGGATCAGCGGGTTGAGCTGGTCCGCGAGCACGAGCAGCAACAACAGCTGGAGCTCGTAGCGCCGGACCTTGAACGCGAGCACGTACGCGAGCGGAAGCGCGAAGAACAGCATCAGGATCATCGAGACCGTCGCGATCGTGAACGTCGTCCAGAGGATCTCCCAGAACGTCGGATCGGTCAGGACGGATCGGTAGTTGTCGATGCCGGTGAAGCCGCCGACACCGGCGATGCCGAACTTGAGCACGCTCATGTAGCCGAGGATCGCCATCGGCCCGAGGAAGAACACGATGAGAACGGCGACCGGGCTCGAAACGTAGGCGATCACGCGAGCGCGCTTGCGTACCGGAGGCGGCTCCGTCTCCAGGATGGTCGCCGGAGCGAGCTCGACGGCCATCAGATCACCATCTCCGGGGTGAGCGAGTCGGAACCGGTCGTGCGCGACTGCCACCGACGGCTCAAGCGCCACTCGACGTACAGCACGACCACCTGGATCGCCGCCACCAGCGTGGAGATCGCGTTCACGATCGGGATGTTCTTGGCGTGATTCAGCGTGGAGAAAACCCAGATCGGAAACGTCGCCTGGAACCCGGCGGTGAAGAAGCTGATGGTGAAATTGTTGAACGACCAGCTGAAAGCGAAGATCGCCGAAGCCGCGAGCGCGGGCGCGATCAGCGGCAGCACGATGTAGCGAAGCACCTCGAGCTGCGTCGCGCCCAGGTCGCGCGCCGCCTCCTCCAGGCTCACGTCGAACCGCACGAGGCGGGCAGACACGATGGCCGTCACCAGCGGGAAACCGGCCACCACGTGCATGATCCCGATCGTCTGCAGCGACAGCGGCACATGCAGGCGGCTGAAGAACAACAGCGCCCCGACGCCGATCAGCAGCCACGGAACGACGAGCGGAGCGCCGACGAGGCCGGCGACCGCTCCTCGGCCCCGGTAGCGGAACCGGCTGATGCCGACGGCCGAGAGCGTTCCGAGGACGAGACAGATCGGCGTGACGACCAAGGCGAGGACGAGGGAGTTCTCGAGCGCCTGGATCACCAGCGGGTCACGGAGCATCTCCCGGTACCAGTGGAGCGTGAACCCTTCGAACGGCAGCGCGATGATGATCGACTTGTTGAACGAGAAGATCGCGAGGAGCGTCAACGGCCCGTACAGGACGAGGCCGATGAACACGAGGAACAGGATCCGCCACCCCGTCGCGATCCGGCGGCGGTGCTGGATCGCGATCAGGCCCTCTCCGCTTCGTACGCGGTCGTCGACCGAGACCGAGGCGCTCACGGCATCCTCGTTCGCTCTGGGGGAAGGAGCTCAGGCACCCGGGCTCAGGCCGCCTTGATCTCCGCCCACGTCTTCAGCCACTCGTCGTAGTTCGGCGCGATCTGCGTCGCGATCGCCGTCTGCATGACTTCGGGGTGATCCAAGCTCAGATCCGTCACGACCGACTGCGGAAGCGCGTCGATCGAGTTCTGGTTGGAGATCCAGTAGTTGTAGTGCTCCGCGTAGAAGTCCTGAGACGGCGGCGAGAGATAGTGGTTGATCACGGCGTAGGCCGAGTCGACGTTCTGGGCGCTCTTGGGGATCGCCCAGCCGCACGTCCACGTGAGCGTTCCCTCCTCGGCGGGCGCGAACTCGGCCTTCTCCCCCGTCTGGGCGAGCGTCACCGGGTAGTCGTTGAAGCCCATGCCGCCCGCGATCTCCCCACTCTTGTACAAGCTGAGGAACTGTCCGTCGCCCTCGAAGAACGTCCGGAACTGATCCTTGTGCGCGATGAAGTAGTTCTTGACCTTCTCCAGGTCGGCGTCCGTCAGGTTGTACGGATCGCTGTAGCCGAGGGCGAGCGCGGCGATCGCGATCGAGTAGTACGGCGAGTCCTCGACCGTCGCCTTCCCCTTCAGCGCGGGATCCTCGAACACGTCCTTCCAGGAGGTAAGGCCGTTCGGCACGGTCTTCGGGTTCCAGATCAGGCCGGCGATGCCGCCCTCGTTCGGCACCATGTAGGTCGAGCCGTTGACCTGCACGCCGGCAAAGTTCTTGAAGGCCGGGATGATCTGGTCCCAGTCCTCCACGCGAGAGGTGTCGATCGGCTGGATGAGGTTCAGATCCGCGAGGCGCTGCGTGTCACGGACGCAGACGTTCACGACGTCGGCCTGGAACCCGGCCTGGAGCTTCGTGACTGCCTCGTCGGAGCTCGAGAACGTGGCCGTTTGCACGTCGAGGTTCGGGTTGTCGCTCTTGAAGGGTCCGAGCACCTGCGGCACGAGCTCGTCCTCGAAAGAGAATATCCGGACGGTGCCCGACGGCGCCTGCGGCGAGGACGCGGTCGACCCCGAGGTCGTCGAGCCGCTGCTGTTGTCGTCGTTGCTGCTACAGGCGGCGCCGATCAGCGTCGTGACGCCGACGAGCGCGAGAACCAGCCGGACCCAACGACCCTTCATCGCCCCTCCCCCTCCAGGATGCGCGCAGCGCGGAGCCGCGCGTCACACGATGGAACCCGACAGAGTCGCGTCACTGACGGTGCGGCGAGGAGACCATCGGCCGTCCCTCGTTCCCCCAGAAAAGCCACGGGCCGCCTTTTCCCCTGAACGCGACTCCGCGGACCGAGGCCGGTCCGCTGCGAGCGGCTGGACGTTAGGTCAGCCCCCTCACATTGTCAACCGTCAACAGTTGCCAGCTGAGGCTAGTCATCCTTCAGTGGAGGAGAGAGCGCCTCGTCGTACCAATCGCCGCCTCCAAGCTCACCGCCGTCGACGATGAGCGTCTGGGCGTTGACGAAGGATGCCTCCTCGGATGCGAGGAACAGGACTGCGGCCGCCTGCTCCTCCGCGCGGCCCGAGCGGCGCATCGGGATCCGGCGCGGGTACTCGCGCTGGATGCGCGCCTGCTCGGGATCCGTCTCGGTCTTCGCGCCCTTCTCGGGGGTGAGGGTCTGACCAGGCGCGACGCAGTTGGCGCGGATACCGAGGTGTCCGAGCTCGTGCGCCGCGGCCTTCGTGAGGGCGACGACGGCCGCCTTGGAGGCGTTGTACGCGGCCTCCGGCGACTCGTTCTTGAACGCGTTGGCCGAGGCGATGTTGACGATGGCTCCGCCGCCGTGATCGATCATGTTCCGCGCGGCGACCTGCATCGTGGCGAGCATCGCTCGGGCATTGACCGCGAACGTGTGGTCGAACAGCTCCTTCGAGATCTCGAGGATCGGGCCGCTCGGCATCACGCCCGCGCAGTTCACGAGCACATCGATCGAGCCCATCGCTCCGATCGCTTCCGTCGCCGCGTTCCGTGCGGCATCGAAGTCCGCGAGATCCGCGGCGTGCGTGCGGACCCGATCCGGGTCCGTCTGCTCCGAGCGCATGCGTTGCAGCTCCTCCTCGAGGACGTCCACGGTGAAGACCTCCGCGCCCTCGGGGAGGAATCCCTCGACGATCGCGCGCCCGATGCCGCGCGCGCCGCCGGTCACCATCACGTGCTTGCCGTCGAACCTCACCCGCGCACCTTCGGATAGAAGAGCGGCTGGCCGGCGACGCCGAAGTCGGCCTTGAGGACGCTCCGGCCGCCGACGTTCGCGACGACCGCGACGGAGAGATCCTTTCCCGAGAACGCGATGTTCGTCGGCGCGTCGAACGTCGACGCGAGGTGGTCGTCGAGGTGCTGCACGACCTTGGCGCTGGGGTCGGCTCGGACGATCCCGTCGGGACGGTAGAGCGTGATCCATAGATATCCCTCGGCGTCGAGGGCGAGGCCGTCGGCATCGGTGTCAGGGAGCTCCACGAACGTCTCCGGCTCTCCCGCCGAACCGTCGTCGTCGATCGGAACGCGTGCAACGCGGTCGGCGTGCGCCTCGACGACGAGGAGTGAGCTTCCGTCGGGGGTCACGACCGCGCCGTTCGGATAGCCGGGCACCGCGGTCGACCAGGTGGAGATCTCTCCATCGGGGTCGATCCTGACGATCTCCGGGCGACCCCCGTCTCCGGAGCAGGTGACGAAGAGATTCCCTTCCTCATCGAAGACGGCGACGTTCGGCGTGTCGAGCGGATCATCACGCTTGCCGTAGACGTCGAACGCTCCCGTCGCGGGATCGTAGCGGGACACGCATCCGAGGCCCATGTCGCACGCGTACACGCGGCCGTCGGCGTCGAGAGCCAGGCCGAGCAAGCCTCCTCCCGTGGAGCCGACGCGCTCGAACTCTCCATCGAGCGTGATCCGGTAGAGCTCGCCTTCCTCGCCGCCCGCGTACACGACACCGTTGAACGGATTCCAGGCGACGCCCTCCGGATGGTTCAGCCCGTCGGCGAGCTCGTCGAAGTCCTGGAGCGAGATCAGCGCTTCCTCCTCCTCTTCAGATCTTTGAGCACCGTCGCGGCGCCGTTGCGGCCGTTCGCGCCACTCACGCCGCCGCCGGGATGGGTTCCCGCGCCGCACAGGTAGAGGTTGCGGAGCGGCGTGCGGTACCCGCCGTAGCCGCGGACCGGCCGGAGGAAGAACAGCTGATCGGGCGACATGTCTCCGTGCATGTGGTGTCCGCCGGTGAGGCCGAGCCTGCGCTCCAGGTCGAGCGGCGTGAGGATCTCCCGGTGCAGGATCGAGCTCCGCAGGTTGGGGATGAACTCCTCGACGTACTCGAGGACGCCGTCGACGATCTTGTCCTTGCGGTCGTCCCATCCGCCGCCGTCGAGGGAATACGGCTGGGAGCGCACACCGAGCGTGACGACGTGCTTGCCCTCCGGCGCGAGCGACGGATCGTGGACGGTCGGGATGCACATCTCGATGTGCGGCTGCTGCGCCGGCTCTCCGCGCGCGGCGCCCTGCTGGTCGCGGTCGAGGTCGCTCAGGAACTTCGTGATCTGCACGAGACCCCGGTGGTACGGCTTCACGCCCGGGCGGCCGTCGGACTTCATCATCGGGAGCTCCGAGACCGCGAGGTTGATCTTCATGCTCGCGCCCTCGGACTTGTAGGCGCGGACGCGCGCACGGAACTCCTCCGGGAGGTCGCTCGGCTGCGTGAGTCCGAGGAATGTGCGCTTCGGATCCGCGTTGGACAGCACCACGCGCGCACGGAGCTCCTCCCCGCCGTCGAGGACGACGCCGGTGGCTCGTCCGCTGCGAACGAGGAACGTCTCCACCTCCGCGGAGGTCCGGATCGTCGCGCCGGCCTCGCGCGCCGCGTCGGCCATCAGCCGCGTGACCACGCCCATGCCGCCCTCGACGAAGCCCCATCCGAGGCCGCCGCCGGCGCCGCCGGAGACGGCCGCCTCGTGCAGCAGGCGGTACGCCGTGCCCGGGGTCCCGGGTCCGGAGAGGGTGTTGCTGATCGACTCCCATCCGAGTGCCGACTTCACCTCCTCGGACTCGAAGAACTCGTCGAGGATCTGGCTCGCGCTCGTCGCGAACAGGTACGCGATCTCGGAGAGGGACCGTCGATGACGAAGTGCCAGCCATCCGGCGACGGCGGCCTCGCGAAGGTCCTCCGCATGCGCGAGTCGCGGATCGAAGGCGCGCCGGTCGTAGAGCGGGATCAGCGCCTTCGCGACCTCCTTGAAGTGGTGCTCGAAGCGCGGGAACGCTCGCGCGTCCTTTGCCGAGATGCGTGCGATCTCCTCGACGGCGTCGCGCGTCTCGGCGTGGAGGGTGAAGCTCCGTCCATCCGGAAAGACGTTCAGAGAGGGGCCCGACTGGGAGACCTTCAGCCCCCGCTCGCGCAGTCGCATGTCGCGCCAGATCTGCGGGCGGAGCATCGACAGGACGTAGGCCCCCGGAGAGGCTCGGAACCCGGGCGCGAACTCCTCCGTCACGCAGGCGCCGCCGACGAAGTCGCGGCGCTCCAGGATCAGGGTGCGGAGGCCGCCTCTGGCGAGGTAGAAGCCGGCCACGAGACCGTTGTGACCGCTGCCGACGACGATGGCGTCCCAGCGGTCGCCCATGCCCCCCTCTCCCGGCATGGTCGACAGTCTACCGTCGGCCGACCGTCTGCTCGCGTCGTCGCCGGCAGCGTTACGAACGCGCGGACGTGTCGCAGCCGGCGCCGGAGACGGGATCGCACGCGGGCTTGACGGCGCCGCCGGTCACGTCCGCCATCGTCCGCACGACGACCCCGTTCGCCGCCTGCCCTTGCAGATAGCTCAGGAAGTCAGCGAACT
This sequence comes from Actinomycetota bacterium, assembly GCA_045805245.1. Classification (GTDB taxonomy): domain Bacteria; phylum Actinomycetota; class UBA4738; order UBA4738; family JBJMLN01; genus JBJMLN01. Next base: position 10,876 of record JBJMLP010000142.1, read on the forward strand.
TCGCCGAGGAGACGACGTACGGGCCGCACTTCACGCCCTTCTCGCAGAGGTGGTGGAACACGAACACGACCCAGGCGCTCCCGTTCGTCTGCGCGAACGCTTCCGCGTTCTCCACGTACCGCTCCATCGTCGCGAGCTTCGTCGATCTCTTGATCGCGTTGACGGTCCGGACCGCGTACGGATCGGCGGGTGGGATCGTGTTCGCAGCCGGGCCCTTCAGCGTGAGGCCTGCCGTCGCGCTCGCGTCGTTATAGTTGCAGTAATGAGCGACGTCCTCGCTCGCGTCGTCGAACGACGCGAAGGGATACGCGAACGTCGTCGGATGCAGCCCCAGATCGAGGAGGTTGTTCCGGTCGTCGCAGACCTCGTGACGCGCTTCGTCGACGGGAAGCGGCTGGATGTTCGTGTGGTCGAGCGTGTGACCGCCGACCTCGTTCCCCGCCCCCTCGATCCGCAACAGCTGCTTCGGAGTCAGGTTCGCCGGGTTCCCGGCAAGGATCGGACCGGTGTTGACCAGCCAGGTCGCGTGCATCCCGTGCGCCGTCAGCATCTTCACGGCCCCGATCGAGTCGCGGTTCCCGTCGTGCCACTCGATCGAGACGACGGTCTGGGTCGTCGCGGTCGCCGGAACCGTCGGCGCGGTCCAGCCGAGTGCCATCGCTCCGAGCACGGCGCAGGCGGCGAAAGCGACGGCGAACCTCGTGCGAAGCGAGCGGAGCATCGGCCTCTCCTTGGTCTTGCGGACCGTCCGGGGAGGTCGTACTCCACGCGACGACGGCCGTCAAGACGCGCCTAGAGCTGGACGCGAACCCCCGGCTCGTGGGTGAGATCGATCAGCTGCTCGGTAAGGCCGCCCTCCTCAGCCTGGCGCCCCTTCGCGTGACGGCCGAGCGGAAGCACCGTCTTGCCCTGCATGCCTTCGATCAGCGTCGCGGCCGCCGCGTAGATCGCGAGCGCCCCGAGAGCAACACCCACCCAGCCGGTGATCTGCTCCCACGTGTGGGATGCGGTCAGCTGATAGATCGCCGCCGTGGCGAACCGAAGCGACGCTCCGAACAGGACCGCTGCCGGAACGAGCTTTCCGAGCGCCGCGGCTAGGGAGACGACCAACATCGAGATGGCGGACACGATCAGGACCACACCGACCGCGTTCGTCGTCGAACCCGGAGGCGACGTCAGCAGCGCGAGGCCGAAGGTCGCCCACGTTCCGGTGAGGATCGCCATGCCGGTCGCCGCGACGCCGTCCCTCCCAAGCGTTCCGAACACCGATGCGGTTGCTTGCAGCGGCACGACGAACGCGAGCAGGGCGAACGCAACGACGTCACCCTGCGTCGCCGGGATCCAGCCGAGGTTCAGCGCGGCGACGACGATGGTCGCGACCGCGAGGCCGAGGAACCCGTACGGGAGCGGGCTCGCGATCGGACGGACGTTGATCCGCACGATCCTCTCCAGCCGCCGGGAGAGCTCTTCCCGCGCCGCAGCCTGCGGAGAGAGCTCACGCGTCGTCACGTCACGAGTACTTGAGGCGCCGTTTCCTTGATGCGCGTCTTGAGCCATCGCCCGATCCTTTCGGTCTCCGTCAGGCCTTCGGTGCACAACTCGATGATCGATCGCTCGCGCGCCGCCTTCGCGCCTTGGCAGACGATCGTCCAGTCGATCTCCGTCTCCTGCGCCTCGAGATAGAGCGCTCGGAGGTCGCTGAGGAGCAGAGGCCCGGTCTTGTCGGTACCGGACAACGCACTGGAGGCAGCGCGCCGCACCCGCTCCCCCAGATCCGACAGGGCGTTCGGACCGCCCGAGTTC
>JBJMLP010000143.1:0-5169 GCA_045805245.1 Actinomycetota bacterium
ATGCGACTCCTCCGGCTGACGGCGGCCGTTGCCGTGCTGTCCTCGGTCGCCGTCGCCTGCACGCACGGATCGCCGGACAAGAGCGTGCCGACCGTGGCTGCGAGCAATCCCGCAACCGCGCCGCTGCTTCCCACGGACGTGATGGAACTCCCCTCGACGGATCCGGCGGCGTTCCAGGAGCTCCTGGACCAGCTGAAGGGAACCCCCGTCGTCGTCAACGTGTGGGCCTCCTGGTGCGATCCGTGCAGGACGGAGACGCCGCTCCTCGTGCGGGCGGCGAGAACCTACGGGGCGAACGTCCAGTTCCTCGGCCTCGACATCAAGGATGCGCGCCCGTCGGCGCAGCAGTTCCTCGAGACCCACGGTGTGACGTATCCGAGCGTCTACGACGCGGCGGGAGCGGTGCAGCACGATCTCGGGTTCGTGGGGCAGCCGGATACCGTCTTCTACGACGCGAGCGGGAAGGCGGTCGAGAAGGTTCCGGGAGCGCTCGACGAGCCGACGCTCCGGGCCGGCGTCGAGAAGATCCTGGCCTCCTGAACGGCTCGGGACTCTCGGGGCCCTCTGCTACGCTGGCCGGGTCATGGCAGCCGTCTGCGACATCTGCGGAAAGAAGCCGTTCTTCGGCAAGCGAGTCTCCCATTCGCATCGCCGAACGAACCGGCGGTGGAACCCGAACGTGCAGCGCGTCCGCGCGCTCGTGAACGGCTCGCCGAAGCGGCTCCACGTCTGCACGAGCTGCATCAAAGCCGGAAAGGTCCAGCGCGCCGGCTGAGTCCCGGCCCTCTCTTAGCGCCGGTTCCTCCACAACGGATCCACCGGGCCGATGCCCTCTCCGACGGCGAGCGCGTGCCGGATCGCCTCGGTGACGAAGACCTTTCCCGAGCGGACGGCGTCGAGGAGCTCCGCGCCGCGCGCGAGCTCTGCCGCGATCGCGGCGGAGAGCACGCAGCCCGTTCCGTGGGTGTCCGGCGTCGCGAGCCGCTCCGCCTCGAGCCACTCCTCAAGGGTTCCGTCGAGGAAGAGATCGTCCGCACCCCCGCCCTCGAGATGGCCGCCCTTCACCAGCACCGCGCCGGCGCCCAGCTCGAGCAGCCGCTCCCCAACCCGCCTCATGTCCTCGCGCGACTCCGCGCCGACGCCGGCGAGCTCCGCCGCCTCCGGAAGGTTCGGGGTGACCAGGGTCGCGATGGGGAGGATGCGCTCGCGGAGCGACGAGACCGCGTCCTCCGCGAGCAGGCGATGACCGTGCTTCGAGACGAACACGGGATCGACGACGAGGGCCGGGATCTCCGCGGCGGCGACCGTCTCCGCGACGGCGTCCACGATCGGCGCGGAGGCGAGCATCCCGGTCTTCGCCGCGTCGACGCCGATGTCCTCCGCGACGGCGCGGATCTGCGCCGCGACCGTCGCCGCTTCGATCTCCTGGAACCCCGATACGCCGACGGTGTTCTGCACCGTGACCGCCGTGATCGCCGTCGTCGCGAAGACTCCGAACGCCCCGAACGTGTTGATGTCCGCCTGGATGCCGGCGCCGCCGCCGGAGACCGAGCCCGCGATGGAGAGCGCGCGCGGAAGAGAACACACAGCCACGCGCGAAGTGATCCCATCCCTTGGGCACGAGCGGCCGCACCTCGCCGTCCTCGCCGACGAACCTGATGCCCTCCAGGGCGGTCGACTCTCCGACCTCCGTGAGCGCAACGCCGAAGCGCTCCCGCAGTCGCTCCGCGGCGTCGCCGATCACGCCCGGCGGAAGCACGGCCAGGAGCTCGTAGTCCTCTCCACCGGACAGCGCGACGTCGAGCGGGTCGACGCCGAGCCGGTCCGCGTTCGCGGCGACCGCCGGGGCAACGGGAACCGAGGCCGCCCGGATCATCGCGCCGACACCGCTCGCGCGGCACAACCTCGGCAGGTCGCGAGACAATCCGTCGGAGAGATCCATCATCGCCGTTGCTCCGGACTGCGCGAGCGTCTCGCCCTCGCCGATCCGGGGTGTGGGACGCTCGTGCGCGCGCAGGAGCTGCCGGCCCCATCCGGCCGTCAGCGACTCGCTCAGAACGTCCTTCGACGAGCGCGACAACAGCAGTCCCGCGGCCGAGGCGCCCAACGTTCCCGTGACGGCGATCCGCTCGCCCACGCTCGCGCCGGAGCGCAACACCGCCCGGCCGGCGGGCGCTTCTCCGACGAGCGTGACCGAGATCGTCGTCTGACCCGCACGCGACAGGTCACCGCCGACGATCGAGATCGCGTACTCACCGGCGCACTCCACCATGCCGCCGTACAGCTCCACCACCCAGGCCGCGTCGACGGCCGCCGGCAGCCCGAGAGAAACGAGTGCGAACCGAGGGCTCGCTCCCATCGCGGCGAGATCGGAGAGGTTGACCGCGATCGCCTTGTAGCCGAGGTCGCGCGGAGCGATCAGGCGGCGCTCGAAATGGGAGCCCTCCACCAACAGATCCGTGGTGAGCGCCAACTCTCCCGTGCGGATGGTCGCGAGCGCGGCGTCGTCCCCGATCCCGACACGGACGCCCGGCGCCGGACCGGAGACGACCCGTGCGATGGCGGCGACCAGCTCGTCTTCGGAAAGTTGCATGCTCGAGAAGGCGACCCCGTGCCTCTCCACACACGCGGGAGCGGACCCGCCTTCCGGTAGAATCTAACGCCGCCCCGCACGCAGGGACGTCACCAGCCACCACACTCAACGAGCGAGGAGCTGCCGTTGTCAGGCGACGCCGGAAGGACCGTGCACGACAATCCGACCCCGGAGGACCTCCGCGCATTCACCGAGGAGATGCCTCAGGCGCGCGTCACCGAGTTCGGCAACGTCAACGTCCAAACGAAGGTGACCTCCCGGAGCGCCGGCAGCACCCACGTCGTCACCGAGGATCCCGCCAGCGCCAGCGGCAAGACGATGCCGCGCGAGGAGTACGACCGCATCGCGCGGATGCAGGACGAATACCTCGCGGGACGCGACGCCGTGGTGATCGACGGCTTCATCGGCAACGATCCGGACTTCCGCACCCCCGCGCGTCTCACGATCGAGAAGGCCAACGCGAACATCGCCGGGATGCAGCAGAAGCTCTACTTCCCGCGTTCCGGCGGCGACCCCGAGGTGCAGGTGATCTACACGCCGAACCTCGCCGCTCCCGGCTATCCCGACGACCGGGTCATCGCCGTCGACCTCGAGAACGGCGTGACGCGCGTTCTCAACTCCGACTACTTCGGAGAGTCGAAGAAGGGCGGCCTGCGGATGTGGAACAAGATCGTCTACGACCGTGGCGGCCTCGCTCTCCATGCCGGCTGCAAGGTGATCCCGACGCCGGACGGAGAGAAGGTGTTCCTGATCATCGGGCTCTCGGGCACGGGCAAGACGACGACCACGTTCACGACACAGAACAACTCCGAGCCGGTTCAGGACGACTTCGTCGGACTGATGTCCGGCGGCCGGGTCTACGGAACCGAGAACGGCTGCTTCGCGAAGACCTTCAGCCTGGACCCCGATTTCGAGCCGAGCATCTTCGGCGCCGTGACGAAGCCGAACGCCTACCTCGAGAACGTGTATCAGGACGAGAGCGGCAAGGTGAACTTCTTCGAGACCTCGTACACGAAGAACGGCCGCGCGGTGTTCGGCATGGCGGATCTCGGGCACTACCGGGACGCGACCCGGGTCGGCACCGTCGACTACCTCCTCATCCTGAACCGCAACGAGAACATCATCCCGGCGGTCGCGCGCCTCAACCAGGAGCAGGCCGCGGCCTACTTCATGCTCGGGGAGACGACGGGAACTTCCGCCGGCGGCGCGGCCGAGGAGGGAAGGTTTCTCCGGGTACCGGGAACGAACCCCTTCTTCCCCCTTCCGCACGGGCTTCAGGGGAACCGGATCCTCGAGCTCCTCGCGTCGCATCCGATCGAGACGTTCCTGATGAACACCGGGCGCGTGGGCGGCCGCGAGGACGTCGGCGGTTCCAAGAAAGTGAAGATCCCGCACTCCTCCGCCGTCGTGAAGGGCATCGCCGAGGGCGCGATCTCCTGGACCGACGACGACGATTTCGGCTACGAGATCGCGACGGAGGTTCCGGGCATCGACGACCCCGATCTCCTGCAGCCGCGCCGGCTTTACGACGCACAGGGCCGCAGCGAGGAGTACCGGCTCATCGTCGAGCGGCTGATCGAGGAACGCCGGGCAACGCTCGACGGCTTCCCGCAGCTCTCCGACGACATCCGCAAGGCCGTCGGCTAGGCGCGCTCGCAGCGCGGGTCCTCCGACTATCCTTCGGGCTTCCGTGTCCGGAGGAGGTTCCTGGTGCTGAAAGACTTCAAAACGTTCCTGCTGCGCGGCAACGTGGTGGAGCTCGCCGTCGCGATCGTGATCGGAGTCGCCTTCGGCGCGCTCGTCACGGCATTCGTGACGGACCTCATCACGCCGATCATCGCGGCGATCATCGGCCAGCCCGACTTCTCCCAGCTCACGTTCGAGATCAACGGCAGCGTCTTCAAATACGGCGACTTCCTGAACGCACTGATCTCCTTCATCTCGATCGCGGCTGCCGTCTTCTTCTTCGTCGTGAAGCCCGTCAACGCGCTGATGGCCCGCGCGCGCAGGCAACCGCCTCCGGACCCGACGACGAAGAAGTGCCCCGAGTGTCTGAGCGAGATCCCGATCGACGCGAAGCGCTGCGCCTTCTGCACCTCGGAGCAGGCAGCGGCCTGAGCGTCAGGACGTCACGTCGCGGCGCCGGAAGTTGAGCAGTGCCGCTCCGAGGAAGATCGTCGTGTACGCGGCGCTGATCACGACTCCGCCGCGCATCGCGGACCACTCCACCGGGAACCGGAACAGATCCGTGAACGCGAGCCAGCCGTGGGTCGGAAGGTACGCATGGATCGCGCGGAGGCTCTCGAGGTTATCGAGGATCTGGCTCGCGATCGCCAGGATGATCGTCGCAACCGTCGCTCCCGGAGCGGAGTCCGTCAGCGTGGAAAGGAAGATGCCGATCGACGCCACTCCGGAGACGACCACGAGCATGTAGAGCGCCGATCCCAGGATCCGAGCGAGGGCGTCGAGCACCGAGAGGGTGGTTCCCGACAGGGTCGGAAGCGAGCTCACCCCGAACAGGATGCCGCCGGCGACGAGACCGCAGACGATGACCCAGATCAAGAGCGACGCGAGCA
>JBJMLP010000144.1:0-14250 GCA_045805245.1 Actinomycetota bacterium
ACCTCCGTCGCTTCCTGCGCGGGAGCCTGGTCAACCGGGGGTTAGCAGCGGGCGATCGTGGCGCGCATCGTCGCCTCTCCTTGGCGCATCAGCACCCTCGAGCAGCCGCCTTCAGCGCGGGATTCGCGTGCCGTTCCGATCGGTCGGAGAGGCGGAGGGCACCCGGCTTCCAAGATCGATCGTCGCGTGGTCGTCGACCTGCGCCTCCATGCCGACGAGCGTGATCTCTTCCGCGCTCGCGCCCATTCCTTCGCCGTCGCCGACACGCGCCTCCGCCCCGATCCGCGCGCCGCGGTCGACGATCGCACGTCGGATCTCGGCTCCGGAAGCGATCTCCGCGTCGTGGAGGATCACCGAATCGACGACGATCGCCCCGGGTCGAACCCTGACCCCCGGAGCGATCAGCGAGCGGACGACGGATCCCTCGACCGCGCAGCCCGGCCCGAGGAGCGACTCGCTCGTCCGAGCCTCCGACGAGATCCACGCGGGCGAGCGCTCCGTCCCGAGAGAGCGGATCGGCCACGAGCGCTCGTCGAGGTCGATCCTGGCGGAGCCGGTCGCGAGCTCGATCTGCGAGCTCCAGTAGCTGTCCACGGTTCCGACGTCTCGCCAGTAGCCATCCATGGGCAACGCGTGCGCCCGGCCGCCGCGGACGAGGGCCGGCAAGGTCTCGTCGCCGAGATCCTCCACGGTCTCCTCGTCGGCTTCCGGCGAATCCCGCTTGGCCGCGGCGAGCTCCTCGAGGAGATCGAGAAGCGCCCGCGGCCGGAAAGCGAACACCTCGGTCGTCACCGTGCGACTCGCCGGTTCCTCGGGCTTGTACGCGTAGTCGACGATCCGGTCGCCGTCGACGCGGGCCACGCCGAACCGGGAGGCTTCATCGATGTCGACCTCCGTCGTTACCATCGTGACGTCCGCTCCGGTTTCCTGATGTCGCGCGACGACCTCGCGATAGTCCAGCTTGTACACGTGGTCGGCCGACAGGACCATCAACACGTCTGGGTCGAACTCTTCGATGTACGGCCTGTTCCGCAGGATCGCGTCCGCATTGCCTTTGTGGAACCCGCCCTTCGCGTCGCCCGTGTGCGGATGCAGGATCCGGAGTCCTCCGTACGTCCGGTCGAGGTCCCACGGCCGGCCGTTCGCGACGTGGTCGACGATCGAGTACGGCTGATACTGCTGAACGAGCCAGACCTCCGAGAGCTCGCTGTGCATGCAGTTGCTCAGTGGGAAGTCGATGAGCCGGTAGACGCCGGCGAACGGCATCGCCGGCTTCGCCCTCCGCTCCGTCAGGACCTCCAAGCGAGAGCCCTCTCCTCCGGCGAGGACGAGCGTCAAAACGGTCGGCGTGCGCATCGCCGAGATGTACCCAGCTCCGTTGCTGTCTGACCGTTGCCTGGGAAGAAGAGCCCACCAATGAGCGGATGCGCGAACAGCCGTCGGTGGGCCGGGCAGGATTCGAACCCGCGACACGAGGGTTAAAAGCCCCCTGCTCTAACCTGGCTGAGCTACCGGCCCCTGGGCGCATCCGAGTCTAGCGAGGGCGGCTTCCTCGGTCGCTTTCCCCGCTCCGCAGGTGCGAGCCGGACGAACGGCGCGCCTAGAATCCGCCGGATGGGTCAGATCAGGTGGTACCGGTCGTTCTTCCCGAGTGCCCGCGCGATGGAGCGAAGCGGTTAGTGCCTGACCGGAGAGGCGACGCCGTCGTATCTCTTCCATCCACTTGCCGCGCAGCGGGCAGCCGAGACGCTCCCCGGCGCCACGTTCGTCGCCCTGCTGCGCGATCCGATCGCGCGAGCGTGGTCGCACCACGCGCACCAGGTCGCGCTCGGATACGAGTCGCTTCCGTTCGAGGCTGCCCTCGATGCGGAGGCGGAGCGGCTCGCGGGAGAGGAGGAACGGGTCCGTCCGGCTTACGGAGCGACCCGGTTGCGTCGTGCCTCGTACCTGGCCCGCGGCGATTACGCGCCGTAGCTCGAGCGTTGGTTCGCCGCCGTGGGCCGCGATCGAGTGCTCGTCCTGATCAGCGAGGAGTTCTTCGGCGATCCGATCGGTGGCTATCGGCAGGTGGAACGTTCCTGGGGCTTCCGGCGTGGACGGAGATCCCGTCGCTCGAGGCAAGGTTCGCGAAGGGGCAGGCGGGGCCCGCCATGTCGGCCGAGACATGCGAGCGACTGCGAGAGCATTTCGCCTCTCGCGCCGGCGGACTGGAGGAACTGCTCGGCCGGAAGCTCCCATGGGAAGGAGCCGCGGGCGTCAGCGCGGAGGGTCGTCCGCCGTTCCCCGCCGCCCGCCGTGGAGATACCGATTGGTGATGGGCAGGCGTCGGTCCCTCCCGAACGCCTTCGGCGTGATCTTCACTCCGGGCGGCGCCTGGCGGCGCTTGTACTCCGCCCGGTCGATCATCGCGATGACGCGGTCGACGAGCTTCGGGTCGGAACCTTCCTGGACGAGCTCTTCGGGGGAGCGGTCCTCCTCCACGTAGCCCTCGATGATCGGATCGAGCTCTTCGTACGGCGGGAGGCTGTCGGTGTCCCTCTGGTCGGGACGGAGCTCCGCCGAGGGCGCCTTCTCGATCACCGCCTCGGGGATCGGCGCGACGCCTCCGATGGAGTTCCTCCAGCGCGCCAACTCGTACACGAGCGTCTTCGGAACGTCCTTGATCGGCGCGAAGCCCCCGGCGAGGTCTCCGTACAGCGTGGAGTAGCCGACCGCGAGCTCGCTCTTGTTGCCCGTCGCCAGCACAATCGATCCGAAGCGGTTGGAGAGCGCCATCAGCAGGTTCCCGCGGATGCGGGCCTGGATGTTCTCCTCCGCCAGCCCCTCCTCGGTGCCGCTGAACACCTCCGCGAGGGCCTTGCGGTACGCGTCGTAGATCTCGTCGATCCGGACGGCATCCAAACGGATGCCGAGTCGTTTCGCGACGTCCTCCGCGTCGTCGACGCTTCCCTGCGAGGAGAAGGGCGACGGCATCGATAGCGCTCGCACCGACGACGGACCAAGCGCGTCCGCGGCGAGCGCCGCCACCAACGCGGAGTCGATCCCTCCCGAGAGACCGATGACGGCCTCGGAGAAGCCGTTCTTCCGGATGTAGTCGCCGAGCCCGAGTTGCACGGCGCGGTAGACCTCCTCGGCGCCCCCCGGCCACGACGGCCGCGAGGCATCTGCAAGCGCCGGTGACGACGCCACCGAGACGGCGACGTCGTCCAGCTCCGGCCGCGGAGGAGAATCCTGCACGGGGATGTCGACGACGAGGAGGTCCTCCTCGAACATCGACGCGTGCCAGACGGCGTCTCCCTCCGGAGAGACCACCATGCTTCCCCCGTCGAAGACGAGCTCGTCCTGGCCTCCGACGGCGTTCACGTAAACGATCCACGCGCCGGTCTCGCGAGCGCGGTCGCGGCAGATCTCCAGTCGCTGGGCGGTCTTGTGCCGGTGGTACGGCGACGCGTTGATGTTCGGGATCACTCCGACGTGGAGCTCTCCGTAGCGTGCCCACGGCATACCGGGGCTCCAAGCGTCCTCGCAGACGGAGATGCCGAGCGCGGAGGAGGCGAGCCGCACGGGGCAGGCAGCCTCCCCGGGAACGAAGTACCGCTTCTCGTCGAACACCCCGTAGTTCGGCAGCTTGACCTTCGCGTAGCGCTCCGCGACGCGGCCGCCGGCGAGCAGGCCCGCGGAGTTGTGGAGGCCCCGTTCCGAGCGATCGACGAATCCGGTCAGGACGGCGCATCCTCCCGCCGTCTCGCGCGCGAGCTCCTCGAGCGCGTCGAGGTTGTCCTGGACGAAGCGATGCCGAAGGACGAGGTCTTCCGGCGGATAGCCGGTGATCGCGAGCTCCGGGAAGCAGACGAGCGCCGCCCCCGCCGACGTCGCGCGGGCCGCCCATTCAGCCATCTTCGAGGCGTTCCCGTCGAGGTCGCCGACGGTGGTGTTGATCTGCCCGAGCGCGATGCGAACCATCGACGGAAGCGTACCCGAGGTCACCGCCGGCACCCCCGCTGACCTGCGGGTCCCGTCCGCCTAGGCCCAAGGGACGGGCTCCCGGGCGCATGCCCGCTGGGTAGACTGGCGAGCGCGACCCGGCGCTTTACCTCTTCCTCGTCGGGAGGGCGGATGCAGACCACGGACGACCACCTGATCGACCTCGAGTCCCCGGCCACCGGAACCACGATCCTGCGCCCGTACGTGCCGCGGATGCTGATCCAGTGGATCTCCGAGGAGCCGGAGTGCACCTGCCGGGAGATCGAAGGCTCCGTCGTCTTCGTCGACATCTCCGGCTTCACGAAGCTGTCCGAGCGGCTCTCCAAGAAGGGGAAGGTCGGAGCAGAGGAGCTCACCGACGTCCTCGGCGCCTGCTTCACGCGCCTGCTCGCGATCGCGTACGGCAACGGCGGAAGTCTCCTGAAGTTCGGCGGCGACGCGCTGCTGCTGCTGTTCACCGGCGACGAGCACCCCGCGAAGGCATGCCGCGCCGCGGTCGGGATGCGCAGGACCCTCCGGGAGATCGGGCGACTGGAGTCGCTCGGCGTGAACGCGAATCTCCGGATGTCCGTCGGGGTCCACAGCGGCACGTTCTCGTTCTTCCTCGTCGGGAACTCCCACCGCGAGCTCATCGTCACCGGCGCCGCCGCCACGGAGACCGTCACGATGGAGGGCACCGCGGTCGCCGGCGAGATCCTCGTGAGCAAGGCGACGGCTGCGGCTCTGCCGGCCCGCATCCTCGGCGACGCGAAGGAACCCGGCGTGCTGCTGAAGGCCGAGCCGGCCGGTCTCTCTCGCGAGTCCTCGACGACGGAAGCCGACGTCCAGGGGCTCGATCTGACCGGATACGTTCCGCTCGCGGTCCGCGGTCACGTCCTCGGCGGCGGCGAGGATCCGGAGCACCGCCGCGCGACCGTCGCGTTCATCCATTTCGACGAGACCGACGGCTATCTCGCGCGCCACGGCGTGGAGGCGCTCGCCGGAGCGCTCCACGAGCTCGTCTCGGAGACCCAGGCCGCCGTGGAGGAGCAGGGCATCACGTTCCTCGGCAGCGACATCGACAAGGATGGCGGAAAGCTCATCCTCGTCGCGGGCACGCCACGGGCGACGGAGAACGACGACGAGCGCATGCTGCGCGCGCTTCGTCGCGTCGCCGACGCGAAGCTACGACTTCCGATCCGGTTCGGCGTGAACCGAGGGCCGGTCTTCGCGGGCGACATCGGGCCACCGTATCGCCGGACCTACACGGTGATGGGCGACACGGTGAACCTCGCCGCGCGCCTGATGGCCGCTGCGAAGCCGGGCGCGATCCTCGCGACTGAGGGCGTGCTCGATGCCTCCGCCACGACGTTCGAAACCGAGGCGCTCGAGCCGTTCTACGTGAAGGGCAAGGCGAAGCCGGTGCAGGCCTACGTCGTCGGCGCGGTCTCGGGCGTGAGGCATTCCACCTCGGGCGAGACGAGCCCGCTGATCGGCCGGAACCGGGAGATGACGATCCTCGCGGAGGCGATCGACTCCGCGAAGGAGCGACGCGGCAGGCTCGTGGAGATCGTCGGCCGTCCGGGCATGGGGAAGTCGCGGCTCCTCCGGGAGATGCGCGACGGCGCTCCCGACCTCGTCACGGCCTCCGCGCAATGCGAGCTGTACGAAGCGTCGACCGCCTACTTCCCGTGGAAACGACTCCTGCGCCAGCTCGTCAGCATCGCCGACGACGATCCCCCGGAGGAGGGCGCGAGCCAGTTGCGGGAGCACGTCGCATCGACCGCCCCGGAGCTCTTGCGGTGGCTCCCGCTGATCGGGATGGCGATGGATCTTCCGATCGAATCGACGCCGGAGACCGCCCAGCTCGAGGACAAGTTCCGGCGAGAGCGGCTTCATCAGGTCGTGGCCGAGTTCCTCGACGCGACGCTCCCGGAATGCACGCTGTTGGAGATCGACGACGTGCACTGGATGGATGAGCCGTCGCGGGATCTCCTCCGCGCGGTCGCGCAGGGGGTGGGGGAGCGTCCGTGGGCGATCTGCGTCAGCCGCCGCGACGTGGAGACGGGCTTCGTCGCGGCCCCCGAGCCGACGGCGATCTCCTTGCACCTCGAGCCGCTGGGTCAGCAGGATGCGGAGGAGCTCCTCTCCACGATGACGGAAGAGTCCCCGTTCCCGCCGCACGAGGTCGTGTCGCTGGCGGAGCGTTCCGGCGGCAACCCCTTGTTCATCCGCGAGCTCGTGACGGCCGCGAGGAGCTCGGACGGGGTGGAGGACCTTCCCGACTCCCTGGAGGGCGTGATCAACTCGCAGATCGACCGGCTCGCGCCGAAGGACCGGCTGCTGCTCCGGCAGGCCTCGGTGCTCGGCTCGACGTTCACGGAAGATCTCCTGGAGGCGATGCTGCCGGAGGAGACTCCGGTTCCCGGGCGCGACGTCTGGACCCGACTCGCCGACTTCATCAATCTCGACGACAACGGCTTCCGATTCCGGAACGCGCTGATCCGCGACGCCGCGTACGAAGGGCTCCCGTTCCGGAAACGTCGAGATCTCCATGCGCGTGTCGGAGCCTCGATCGAGCGCGCCGCGAGCGGCGACGTCGACGAGTTCGCGGAGGTGCTCTCCCTCCATTACTTCTACGCGCAGCGCTACGTGGAAGCGTGGATCCACTCCAAGCTCGCGGGCGATCGCGCGCGCGCGAAGTACGCCAACGTCGAAGCTGCGGCGTTCTACAGCCGCGCGCTCGCGGCCGCGCGCCGCGTCCAGGACGTGCCTCAGGGTGAGATCGTCCGCGTGACCGAGGCGCTCGGCGACGCGCACGAGGCGGTCGGGGAGTTCGGAAAGGCCGGCGACGCGTACCGGTCGGCGCGGAAGCTCCTCGCCGCCGACGCCGTCGCGGAGGCGCGGATCCTGCTGAAGGAGGCGTGGATCCCGGAATCCTCTGGCCGATACCAGGAGGCCCTCCGCTGGGTCCGTCGTGGGCACAAGGTCCTCGACGGCGACGACTCACCGGAGGCGATGCGGGCCCGCGCACAGCTGACGGTCTGCTACGCCGCCGTTCGCCAGGCGCAGGGCCATCCTTCCGATGCGATCCGCTGGTGCGAGCGCGCGATCGCCGAGGCGGAGGCGGCCGGTGACCGCTCCACGCTGGCGCATGCGTCCTACATCTGGGACTGGGCCCTGGTGGAACTCGGCCGGCTCGACGAGGCCGTGCATTCGAAGGTGGCGTTGCGCATCTACGAGGAGCTCGGCGACCTGACGGGCCAGGCCGTCGTCCTCAACAACAGCGGAACGTTCGAGTACTGGCAGGGACGTTGGGACGAGGCGCTGTCGCTCTACGAGCGCGGCCGCGACGCCCGCCGAAAGACGGGGAACGAGGTCACCGCCGCGATGGGAACGAGCAACATCGCGGAGATCCTCTCCGACCAGGGTCGGCTCGAGGAAGCGGAGCATCTGATGCGCGAGGCGCTTCGGGTCTGGCGAGCGGCGGATTATCGCGCCGGCATCGCGTTCGCGACGAGCCACCTCGGCCGCATCGCGTCGCGCTCCGGGAACATCGAGGAGGCACTCCGCCTGCTGGAGGAGGCCCGAGGCCGCTGGAACGACCTCGGCGGTAACACCGATGTGCTGGAGACGGACGCGAAGATCGCCGAGTGCCACCTGTTCGCCGGAAACACCGAGACGGCACTCGAGCTCGCGACCGAGGCCCTCGACCGGGTCAAGGCCGCGGAGGGCCTCTCCGCGATGGGCCCCCTGCTGCTGCGGGTGAAGGGCTACGCCTTGATGCAGGCGAGCCGGCTCGACGAGGCGGCGTCGGCGCTGGACGAGAGTCTCGCCGACGCGCGGGAGCGCAGCGCGGAGTACGAGATCGGCCTCACGTTGGAGGCGATGACGCGCCTGAAGCGTCAGCTCGGCGAGGAGCCCGACGCCGCGATCGAGCTGGAGTACCGCGGCATCTTCAATCGCCTCGGGGTTCGCTCCACGCCCGAGGTGCCGCTCCCGGTTCCGGCTTAGTTCCGCGTCGCCGCGCGGCCGCTAGTGCTTGCCGCAGAGCGGATCCCCCGAGAGCAGGTACACGATGTAGCGGACGTCGCCGTTCCGCTTCACGTGCGCGGGACCGTGGCAAGGGTGCGGGTTCGCGATGCCGTTGACGTTGCACGGCGGAACGATCTGAGGATCGTGACCTTCCTTCTTGATCCAGATCGTTGCGTCCTCCCCTGCGCCCGCCGCGGTCTCGTCGTACACGATCTTCAGCTTCGGAGGGTTCTGCTCATCGTTGTATCCCCGCGGGATATCCACTCTGACGACCTTGCCGTCGCAGTTCCCGTTTCCGCAGATGTCCTCGTAGCCCGGATCACCAGGGGCGAGGTCGTGGAGGTCGAACACGCCGCCCGGCCCCGAACCGAAGAACGTCTTGATGGAACTGTTGGTGGGGTCTTCGGGGGTCGGCTTGCCGTCGGTGCTGATCTTCCCCCCATCGGGAGGGAGGAAGCCGGTCGCGTCGTCGCCGTTCTGATCGTTCTGCGCGGTCGTGAGCTCCTGGTCCTCGCTGTCGGTCGAAGTCTCGGTCGCGTCGACGCCGAGAAACTCGCCGGTCTCCGAGGGCGCCTTCACGACGAGATGGAGATGGCTCACGTCGCCGGCGGGCATGACCGGCCCGTCGCAAAGGACGTCGCTCGTGTTCGGCAGTGGGGTGCGGAGGATCGGACCGGTGGAGGAATTATCGAAGCAGTTCCATGCGTCTTTCGAGTAGTAGCTCACGAACCGCTGGCCGTCGGTGAAGGCGTGGATCTGCGGCGTCTCCGCGGTTCCGGAGTTGTTCTTCACGCGCACGTCGTAGCTAACGTCGAAGTCGACTGTCACGGGGTCTGGTCCGTCGGGCGAAGCGTCATTGACGCCCACGTTGAAATCCGGGGACTCCCCGGCGTGAGACGCAACCGTTGGGACCGCGAACATGCTCGTCATCACGAGCAGGCCTACCCCTGCCCGGAAGCCGTATCGGAGTGTCTTCACGGAGTGCCTCCCTCTCAGCCGTCGCCGGCTTCAGTGCTTGCCGCAGAGCGGGTCGCCCGACAGTAGCAGGATGGTCACGCGCAGATCCCCGTTCAGGAGTCGCTGCCGGCTCCCGACACAAGGGCTGGGATTCGCCACGCCGTGTTGCGTGCAGAGCGGAACGACGTGCGGGGTCTCGCTTCCCTTCTGGATGTAGATCTTCGCGCCGCCCTTCGGCCGCACGACGGTGACGTCGTACTTCAGAACGAGCCGCGGAGGTCGGTTCGGGTTGTCGTAGCCGTCCGGGATCTGGACGAGCACGGCCTTGCCGGAGCAGTCGTCTCCGCCGCAGAAGTTGTCCGGCGGCGGCTCTTCGTGGATCGAGACCACGCCGCCCGGTCCACCGCCCGGAAGCGTCACGGAGGCGTCGGTCGGATCCGCTGCCGTCGGGTTGTCCCCCGTGGTCACCGTGCCGCCGCCCGGCGGAACGAACCCGGTGGAGTCGTCACCGTTCGCGGGCTTCGGTTCGACCTGCGTGCTCTCCGTGGCCGTGTCGTTGCCGCTGTTCGGGTCGAACTCGTCGTCGGCTCCGGTCGGATCGACGCTCGCCGAGTTGACGATGCAGCTCGGAGAGGAGTCGTCGTCGCATCCATCCGGCGGGGTGTTGGGCGCCTTCACCACGATGATGATCGACTTCGTCTGTCCGTTCGCGAGCGAACCTCTGGTGCAGAAGACGCGATGGACCTCGCTGTCGTAGGTGCAGTTCCATCCGGTCCCGGAGGCCGAGACGAACGCGGCCTCGGCAGGCAGGTCCTCGGTCACGAACACGCCGGTCGCGTCGTCCGGTCCGTTGTTCTTTACGTTCAGCTTGTAGGCGACGTTGTTTCCGGCCGTCACCGGGTCGGGACCGTTCGGCGCCGAGTCGGATTTCGTGATCGAGAAGTCGGTCGTGAGCTGAGCGGGGACGTGGGCGCAGTTGGAGAACTCGGACGTGTCCCCCGTGTTCAGGTTCGTCGCCGTGGCGGCGAGTTCGGTTCCGCTGGGCCCGCCCACGAACCTGCCTGCGTCCGCGTAACCGTTGTCGTCGGTGGTCACGATGAAGGAGGCCTCGAGGTACCGACCCTCCCCGTAACCCGATGCGTCGCAGGAGGTGCTGCTGAAGTACTCGATCCTGAAATCGGTGTTCGGCGTCGAGTAAAGCTCCGCGATGGCTTCCACCTCGATGCCCTCGCTCGTGTTGACTTGAACATCCGTGATCACCGGGAAGTTCTGCAGGCCGTTCGGCCCGCTATCGGTGTCCGGGATCGCCGGGTCGCCGCCGAAGTTGTAGTCGTCGGGCGTGACGCCATCGTTGCCGAGGTCGATGCCGAGCTGACCGTTCGCGTAGATCGAGTTCTCGGAGATCGTGTTCTGGACCGCGTGGTCACCCTCAACGACGATGCCATCCCCGCCGCTGCGCGCGACCACGTTTCCGTCGGGGCCGCCGTCGTTGACGGGTGCGAATCCGCCTCCGTCGGGGAGTGGCTGCCCCACCGTGGTGTTCTGCGCGTAATCGCCGAGGTGGATACCGTTGCCGCCGTTGCCGAGGTTCCCGGTCCCGTTCTTGTTGGTTCCGATGAGGTTGTTCTGCAACGTGTTGAAGGCGGCGGTGCCGCCGGTCGTGTTATCGCCTTCGATCAGGACTCCGTTGCCGGAGTTCCCGGAGATCACGTTGCCGTCGGAGCGGTCGCTGCCGCCGATCAGCTCGCTGTCGGCCTTGTTCAGGACGATGCCGTCGCCGTTCGCGACCGCCGAAGTTCCGTCCGCGTCGACGCCGACGTAGTTGCCCTGTATGACGTCGTGTCCGTAATCGGTGACGGAGATCCCGGTGTCGTTCCCGGAGATGACGTTCCTGGTCTCGTCGGGCCCTCCGACCGTGTTGTTCGGCGCGTTCAGGTGGATGCCCGTCCCGTTTCCGTCCGGGGAGCTGCCGTCCGGGCCCACGCCGACATAGTTGCCGACGATCGTCTGCTGAGCGAGGTTCGCTCGGATGGCGTCGCCCGAGAACCCGACGATCGAGAGCGCCTCGATCGTGCTTCCGGTCGAGTCGCTGCCCGTGTCGGTGTTGTTGGAGAGGACGAACCCGTCGGCCACCGCCTGGCTGTTGCCGGAAACGACGACGACGGGAGCGCCCGCGTAGCCCGGCTGCGTCGATCCGTCGATCACGACGGGGTCCGTGATCGGTGGGAGCCCAGAGGTCAGGGTGATCGTGAACGGCGCGCTTCCGGGCAGATCGAAGCTGATGGTGTCGACCCCCGGATTCAGGTTGGCGTTCTGGATTGCCTCGCGAAGCGAGCAGTCGCCGGTTCCGACCTCGTTGCCCGGACCGGTGCACAGGTTGTCGGTGGTGTCGGCCGTGGAGTTCACGACGTAGTTCGTCTCGACCGCCTGCGCGACGAGGGGCACGGCGAGCACCCCTCCGACCATCGCGACGGGAACGAGCAGGCGAAGGACGGTGCGCAGCGGACTCACGTGTCGAGACCCCCTCAGCAGTTGTCGTTGGAAGCAAGGCAGCCTCTCGCGGCGGATGGTCCGCTGTCAACTTTCCGACGAGGCTGAGGCGTCGCGCCCGCCGGCCGCCTGGCCTCTGTCATGCTCGCCTCGATGCCGGGCCTGCGACGCGAACGATGGAGGGCTCCGCTCGCCGCGTTCGCGGAGGTCTTCCGCAACCCGAATCTCCGCCGGCTGATGATCGCGTGGAACGGCCTGTTCATCGGCCAGTGGGCGTACTGGATCGCGATCGGGATCTACGCCTACCAGGCAGGAGGCGCGCTCGCGGTCGGCGTGGTGCAGCTGATCCAGACGTTTCCGGCCGCGATCGGGGCGCCGTTCACGGCGCTCCTTTCGGATCGGTATCCGCGTCACCGTGTCTATCTCGCGGCGAACCTCGCTCAGGCGGTCGCGCTGTTCGCGACCGGAGCCGCCGTCCTCGCCGGCGCGCCGACCGGCGTCGTATACGCGCTCGCGGCCGTGAACGCCGTTGTCCAGACGATGTTCTGGCCGGCGCAGACGGCGCTCCTTCCCTCGCTCGCGCGGAGCCCGGAGGAGCTCACGGCCTCGAACGTGGCATCGAGCACGATCGAGAGCATCGGAACGATGGTCGGCTCCATCCTCGGAGGTGTCCTCGTCGCTGCGACGAGCGTCGGAACGGTGTTCGTCGTTGCGGGCGCCGTGTTCCTCGTCGCCGCGTCCTTCGCGGCGCGCATCCACGTGGAGCGATCCACGTCGGAGAAAGAGCACGCCGATCGCTCGACCCACGCCGTCCACGAGCTCCTGCAGGGGTTCCGAGCGATCCGGCACGAGCCCGGTGTTCCGCTGCTCGTTCTGCTGATCAGCTCGGAGTGGCTCCTGCGTGGCGCCCTCGCGGTGCTGATCGTCGTGACGGCGCTGGGGCTCCTCCATATCGGGCAGCCGGGCGTGGGATTCCTGAATGCGGCGTTCGGGGTAGGAGCGCTGGTCGGTGCCTTGGGGTCGCTCGCGCTCGTCGGACGACGAAGGCTCGCGACACCGCTCGGACTCGGCGTCGTCGTCTGGGGCATCCCGATCGCGTTGATCCCGATCTGGCCGTCACAGTGGACGGCGCTCTCGCTGCTCGCCGTGGTCGGCGTGGCGAACAGCCTCTCCGACGTGGCGGGCTACACGCTCCTGCAGCGGATCGTTCCGGAGCAGGTGCTCGGCCGCGTCCTCGGAGTCGTGGAGGGAACCTGCTGGTTCACGTTCGGCGTCGGCGCGATCGGCGCGCCGCTGTTGATCTCCCTTTTCGGTGTCCGTTGGACGCTCGTGGCGGCGGGTCTCGCGCTTCCCCTCTTGATCGCGTTCGTCTGGCGACGCCTGGTGCGGATCGACGATCGCGCGACGGTTCCGATGGAGCGCATCGAGCTCCTGCGCGGCATCCCGATGTTCGCGCCGCTCGGACCGCCGACGCTCGAGCGACTGGCCTCACAGCTGGTGGAGCTCCGCGAGCCGGCGGAGACGACGATCATCCGCGAAGGAGAGCCGGGCGATCGCTTCTACGTGCTCGCGGAAGGCGTCGTCGACGTCTACGCGGAGGAGCTGCGCCTCTCCACACTCGAGCGAGGCGACTACTTCGGAGAGATCGCGCTGCTGCACGACGTTCCGAGGACGGCGACCGTCACCGCGCGCACCGACGTGCTGCTGTTCGCGCTGGAACGTGACGAGTTCCTCGCCGCCGTCACGGGCCACGCGCAGAGCCGGGAGTCCGCGGAGGCCGTTATCAGCGCGCGGCTCGTTCGGCTCGGCGGTCTCTCCCGATGACTCAGTGCTTCCCGCAGAGCGGGTCGCCCGACACGAGGAGGATCGTCACCTTCAGGTCTCCGTTCGGCAGACGCTGGCGGCTGCCGACGCAGGGATGCGGGACCGCCTCACCGTGCTTGATACACGGCGGCACGAGCACCGGCGGGCTGTCGCCCTTCTTGATGTAGATCTTCGCTCCGCCCTTGGGCCGGACGACGGTCTGGTCGTACTTCAGCACCGCCTTCGGCGGCAGACCCGTGTCCGTGTAGCCCGCCGGGATGTCGATCACGACCGCCTGGCCGGTGCACCCACCCACGCACAGATCAGGGGGCGGAGCCTCCTCATGGATGTCGACGACCCCGCCGGGGCCTGGGGGCAGTGTTACCGACGCATCCGTCGTGTCGGTGGAGTTCGGGTTGTTCCCCGTCGTCACGGTTCCTCCGCCCGGCGGCACGTATCCGGTGGAGTCGTCGGAGTTGGCGGGCTTCGGCTGCACCTCGGTGCTCTCGGTCGCCCTGTTGTTGCTCTGGTCGGGGTCGAACTGATTCGAAGCCGAGAAGTCGGCGGTCGCGCTGTCCGTGATGCACGGCGTAGAAGAATCCGTTGCCTCGCAACCACTCGGCGGTGTGCTCGGCGACTTGACGACCAGAATGATCGAGGCGGTCTCGCCGTTCGCGAGTCCGTCTCGGTTGCAGAAGACGGTGTGACTCTGCGGGTCGTTGTCGCAGGTCCATCCGTCTCCGGTCGCGGAGACGTACGTCGCTTCTTGCGGCAGGTCGTCCGTCACGGCGACGCCGGTCGAGTCGTCGGGGCCGTTGTTCGTCACGTCGATCTGGTACGAAACGTTGTTGCCGGCGGTCACCGGGTCGGGCCCGTTCGGCGCCGCGTCGGACTTGGAGATCGAGAGGTCGGCGATGACCGGTGGCGTCACAACTGTTACCTGAGCGGTCGGCCCGGTCGGCGCGACGGTGTAGCCGTTCGCCGCGTCCGCGCCGGCGTCGT
>JBJMLP010000145.1:0-8271 GCA_045805245.1 Actinomycetota bacterium
CAGTTCCTCGACCTGGTGGAGTTCTACGCCGAGGATCCTCCAGCGCCGGAGAAGCCGCCGGATGACCTGCGCGCGCAGGCCGTCGCGGCCATCGCGCGGGCGCTCGAGCTTCGCGCGTTCCACGTCGCCGAGGCGAGGGAGCTGATGGCGCGGCTGCAACCGCCGCTCGAGGGTTCTCGACGGCGTGCGAAGACGACACGGAAAGGCGGACGCTGATGGAGGCACTCCGGGAGTTCGATCACGTCGGGATCGCCGTCGACGATCTCGACGCGGCGGTCACGCGGTATCGGAAGGTCCTCGGCCGCGAGCCCGTGCATCGCGAGATCGTGGAGCACCAGGGCGTGGAGGAGGTCCTCTTCGACGTCGGCGGATCGTACGTCCAGCTCCTCGGCCACCGCGGGCCCGACACCCCCGTCGGAAGGTTCCTGGCGAGCCGCGGACCCGGCATCCATCACGTCGCGTACCGCGTGGACGACGTCGAGGATGCGTTGGAGACGCTCCGCGCGACCGGTGCGCGCCTCGTCGACGAATCGGGAAGACCGGGGTCGCGCGGAACGACGGTCGCGTTCGTGCATCCCTCGACGCTCGGCGGTGTGCTGGTTGAGCTAGTGCAGGAAGACTCGGGCTAGGGCTCCCCGGCGTTCTCGGACATCCAACCCACCAGTGCCGCGCGCGCCTGCTCCAACGACGTGGCGATCGCGTCGGCGCGGCTCCGTTCGGGCGGCGGCTCCTCGATGCACACCCGGATCGTGCCCATGCCACGCTCCGCCGCGGGAACGATGTCGAGCTCCTCGACGTTTCCGATGAAGACGCATTCCGCCGGATTGCACTCCGCGAAGGAGATCGCCGCATCGAACATCGCCGCGTTCGGTTTGCGAAAGCCGACGTCCAGGGAGGTCACGTATCCGTCGACGAGCTCGGGCATGCCCATCCGCTCGAAGTCGAGCGCGCTGCTGGCCCCGTCCTTCCAGAACGTGTTGGAGACGATGACGTTGCGAAGCCCACCGGCGCGCGTCGCACGGAGGAGATCGATCGCTCCCGGAAAGAACGACGACTCCTCGACCGTCAGGATCCCCATCGCGTTGCGGACGATCGAGCGCGTCTCCTCGCCGTCGAGGCCGATCCGGGCGAGCGAGGCGCCGATCACCTCGGCCGTGCGCTGAGCGTCACCCGTCGGAAGCGACTCGTTCGGGACGGCTCTCATCGCTCCGAGACGGAGGTCCTCGACGAGCCGGACCGCGTCCTCGTAGGAGAGCGAGAGATCCGCGGTCAGCATCGTCAAACGCGCCGACTCGTCCTCTTCCGACGGAGGGAGCCATCCGTCGGGTCGGAGGGTTCCACCGACGTCGATCAGTGCGGCCCGAAGGCGACCTTGGAGCCTCGGCCGCTCGCCTACGGCAGGTCCTTCAGGCCCTCGCGCGCTGCGGAGACCAACACGGACATGTTGCCCTCCGGGAGCTTGCCGTCTCCCATCAGCTGGTGGACGTGGCCGACCTCGTCGAAGCGGTAGACGTGTCCGAGCGCGGGATCGATCTTCCCGTCCACGACAAGCTGGTTGAACGCCGCCGCCTGCTCGTCGTTGAACAGGTGCGACCCCTGGAACCGCTTCTGGAGGTTCCACAGGAACCGGAGGTCCACCGTCGCGCTGTAACCGGTGGTGCCGGCGCAGATCACGACCATCCCGCCGCGGTCGGCCACGAAGATCGACGTCGGGATCGTGTCCTCTCCGGGATGCTCGAAGACGATCGCGGGGCTCTTCCGCTCGCCCGCCTGCTCCCAGATCGCCTTGCCGAACGCCTTCGCGCCGGAGAACCACTTCGCCCAGGCCTCGGAGTCTTTCCAGTGCGGCGGAACGCCCCAGTGTTCGTACTCCTTGCGGTTGATGTAACCGGTCGCGCCGAGCTTCTTCGTGTACTCGCCCTTCTCGTCGGAGGAAACGACCGTGATCGCCTTCGCGCCGGCCGCCGCCACGAGCTGCGTGGCGAGCGAGCCGAGGCCGCCGGCCCCGCCCCAGACGAGCACCACGTCGCCCTCGTTGACGACGTTCGGCGGCCAGCCGTGGAGCATCCGGTACGCCGTCGCGCCCGTGAGCGTCGGCGCGGCGGCCTCCTCCCACGTGAGATGCGGCGCCTTCGGCATCAACTGGTGCGCCTGCACCTTGCAGAACTGCGCGAACGATCCCCAGGCGGTGTCGTAGCCCCACACCCGGAAGGAATCCGCGAGGCCCGGATCCTCTCCCGCGAGGACCTGCGGGTCGTCGAGGTCCCACTGCCCGGCGTGCACGGTCACTCGGTCACCGACGGTCGCGTTGGTGACCCCCTCACCGACCCTGTACACGATGCCCGAGGCGTCGCTCCCGCCGATGTGGAAATCGGTGGGCTCGCCCCAGCGCGCCTGCGTCTTCGTGACGTCGACGGGGATGCCGCGCGCAGCCCAGACGTTGTTGAAGTTGACGCCCGCGGCCATCACGAGGACGAGCGCTTCCTGCGGGCCGACCTCGGGGACGTCGATGACCTCGTCCTGGAACGCCTTCTCGGGCTCTCCGTACCGGTCGGGACGGATGAGCTGCGCGTGCATCTGCGCGGGGACCTCGCCGATCGGAGGGACCTCGCCGACCTCGTACAGGGACTTCGCCACGGTTCTCACCTCATCGCGTGCGGTTCGGATCGACTCCGGATCCGGAGACGGCGAGACCATAGCGAGGGCCTTCGGGCCCGACAACTCAAGACGAGTGCGAGATCCGTTACGAAGCCTCGGCGGGCGCCACGGTGCTGGACGGGCAGCTCAGGCCTCGGGGGCACCACTCGCAGTACCGGCCACCGGTGAGCTTCGGAGCCCGGCCGCCCGCGAGGGCCGCCGCCGAGCGAGCGGCCGCGATGACCCGGTCGGAGGCGTGGACCAGCAACTCTTCGTTGACGTCCTCGGATTGCCACTCCCCGGACTCCAGGAAGAGCGTCGCGACCCGATACGGCGGCACTCCAAAACGGAGCGTCATCAGCAGCGCGTAGAAGCGCATGTCCTCCGGATACTCCGGCCAGCCGCGGCCGCTGCTCTTCAGATCGATCGCGAGCCGCGTCGCCCGTGTGGCGTCGGAGGTTCCCGGACCGATCAGCAGATCGATCTGGCCCGACAACACGAGCGCACCGCCGAGGAGCTCCGCGCGCAAACGCGCCTCCGGAACGGGCGTCAGCTCGCGCCGATACGGGCGCAGCGGCGGGAAGGAGCTTCGGAAGAGATCGATCACCTTCGCGGCGTGAACGGCGAGCTCGTCGTGGCGGAGCGCGTCGAGATCGACCCAGAAGGAGGTGAACTGTGGATCCTCCTCGCGCAGGCGCTCGACGGCCCGGATCGCGAGCTCCGTGCCGGGAAGCTCCTCGCGGGAGGAGACCTCGAGCTCGATCGACTTGTGAAGGAGCTTGCCCAGCGCCGTCTTCGGGTTGTACGCGAATGGCGTGCGCTCGCCTGCGAGGACCGCGTCGAAGAATCCTTCGCAACGTCCGAGATCCGTCAGGTTCGATTTCCCCAGCCAGAGCGGCCGCGCGAGATCGAGGGTGCGAACCGCGTCCTCGATCCGGTCGCGGAGACGCTCCGCCAAGCTCGTCGGAAAGGACGGCCGCTCCCCGGTGCCGATCAGGCTCTCCATCGTCCGCCGCTGAACCGTCGTGAGCTCCATCGAGGCGGACGCTAGCGGCACCCTCTGACATCGTGGAGATGTGCCCGCCTACACCGACGAGATCCTCCGCGCGCTCGCCGATCCGGAACGACTCGCGATCGCCGGGTTCCTCGCGCGCCGTCCGGCGACGGCTGAGGAGCTCGCCTCGGAGCTCGATCTCAAGCCCGACCGCGTTCGCAAGCATCTCGTGCGCCTCTCAGCGGTCCGTGTCGTTTCCGTCGACGACGACCGGCGCACGTACCGTCTCCAGCAGGACGTGCTCCGCGAGGCGGCAGAGGACGTCGGCCCGCCCCGAGACCCGGGCCTCGCGCTCGGCGCGGTGGACGACGACGAGGAGACGGTGCTCCGCCAGTACTTCCGGGACGGCAGGCTCCGGGAGATCCCGGCGAAGCGCTCGAAGCGCCTGATCGTGCTGAACCGGATCGCGCTCGAGTTCGACGTCGGGCGGCGCTATCCCGAGCCGGAGGTGAACGAGATCGTCGCGCGGTTCCACAACGATCACGCCGCACTGCGCCGCTATCTGGTGGACGAGGAGCTCCTGTCGCGCGACCACGGCGAGTACTGGCGCACCGGCGGCGCCGTGGACGTGTAGCACGCATCGGTGCGTGACCGGTGCCTGCGCGCCGGCGTCCGACCGGAGGCGGACCGATACACTCCCTCCGACATGGCGACGACCGACGAGCAGATCCCCGCGACCGAGCCGGAAGAGCCCGGAGGTCCGGGCGAGGCTCCTCCGGAGATCCTTCCGGAGTCCGTTCAGGAACGCATCGAGGAGCTCCGCACCCGCCGGGCCGCATCGCAGGAGCCCGGTGGCAAGGACGGCACTCGCAAGCAGCACGAGCGCGGCAAGCTCACGGCCCGGGAGCGCATCGACCTGCTGATGGATCCCGGCTCCTTCTCCGAGACCGATCCGTTCGCGAAGCACCGCTCCCACGACTTCGGGATGGAACGCACCCGCCCGGACGGCGACGGAGTGGTCACCGGATACGGAACGGTCGACGGTCGCAAGGTGTTCGTCTTCTCGCAGGACTTCACGGTGTTCGGCGGATCCCTCGGCGAGGTGAACGCGCAGAAGATCTGCAAGATCATGGACCTCGCCCTCTCCACGGGCGCGCCCGTCGTCGGCATCAACGACTCCGGCGGCGCGAGGATCCAGGAGGGCGCGGCCTCCCTCGCCGGCTACGGCTACATCTTCGAGCGGAACGTGCGCGCCTCCGGCGTGATCCCGCAGATCTCCGTGATCCTGGGACCGTGCGCCGGCGGCGCCGTCTACTCCCCTGCGATGACGGACTTCATCTTCATGACGAAGGAGACCTCCCACATGTTCATCACGGGCCCGGAGGTCATCAAGACCGTCACGGGCGAGGAGGTCACCTTCGAGGAGCTCGGCGGAGCGATGACGCACGCGACGCGCTCCGGCGTGGCGAGCTTCGTCGCGCCCGACGAGGAGGACTGCCTCGCGCAGGTGCGTTATCTCCTCTCGTTCCTCCCCTCCAACAACCTGGAGGACCCTCCGGTCTACGCCTCGGCCGACGATCCGGACCGGCTCGACGAAGGGCTGTCGCACCTCGTGCCGGACTCCGCGCGGGCGCCGTACGACATGCACGAGGTGATCCGCCGCGTCGTGGACGACGGCGACTTCCTGGAGGTCTTTCCGCTCTGGGCTAACAACATCGTCATCGGGTTCGCGCGCCTCGACGGCCGGACCGTCGGGGTGGTCGCGAACCAGCCGAAGGTGCTCGCCGGAACGCTCGACATCGAGTCCTCGGAGAAGGCGGCGCGCTTCGTTCGATTCTGCGACGCATTCAACATCCCGCTCCTGACCTTCGTCGACGTTCCCGGGTTCCTCCCCGGAACGAATCAGGAGTACGGCGGCATCATCCGGCACGGGGCGAAGCTCCTGTACGCCTTCGCGGAAGCGACGGTGCCGCGGATGACCGTCATCACGCGCAAGGCCTACGGCGGCGCGTACCTCGTCATGAACTCCAAGCACCTGCGCGCGGACGTCTCCTACGCGTGGCCGACCGCGGAGATCGCCGTGATGGGCCCGGAGGGCGCCGTCAACATCGTCTTCAAGAAGGAGATCGAGAAGGCGGACGATCCGGTGGGCCGCCGGGCCGAGCTGATCTCGGAGTACCAGCGAAAGTTCGCGACGCCGTACTGGGCGGCCGAGCGCGGCTACGTCGACGACGTGATCGAGCCCGCGGAGACGCGCCCGCGCCTCGTCAAGGCGCTCCGCATGCTCGCGACGAAGCGGGAGTCCGTGCCGCCGCGCAAGCACGGGAACGTGCCCCTGTGAGGCCGAAGCGCTTCGAGCTCCCCGATGGCCTTTCCGAGGAGGAGGAACGCGAGGTCCTGGCCGCGCTCGAGCGGTACTTCTCCGGCGAGCAGGGCCGGCCGTCGCCGTGGGTGCTCCAGAGCCGGATGGCGGGAACGCGGCAGGGAGCCCTCCAGGCGCGGAAGCTCGTCGATGCTCCGTGGTCGACGTCGCTCCGCACCTCGTTCGCGAGACGGGGAGCCGATCCGTTCTCCGGCCGTGGAGACGCGAACTGACGATGGGCGACGGACCCGAGGCCCATCCCGAGCCGGTCGAGCTCTGCCGGATCGGACAGATCGACGCGCATCTCCTCGGCGGGCTTCTCGAGGAGGCCGGGATCGAAGTCGAGGTCGTCGACGGCGCGGTCGGCGCCGGCTTTCCGACGAGCTCGACGATGGGTGAATCCGTCGTCTACGTCCCAAAGAGCCGGATCGAGGACGCACGTCGGATCGAGCGGGAGTTCCAGGAGAGGCAACTCGGAGGATGAGGCGGGCAACGAGGGTCGAGGCCTCGCGGTGACGAGCGCGGCGATCCAGATCGATCAGCTCTACTTCTCTCCACCCGGAGGGATCGGGACCTACGTGCGGAACCTCGTTCCGGCGCTCGCCGCTCAGGATCCCTCGCTCGACGTCGCGCTGTTCCACGCGCGGTTCGGCCGCGGCCAGCAGCCGCCCGAACGGTGGGTCCGCGACTTCTGGGTGGAGGAGCTCCCCGCCTCGATCCGCTCGCTGTACCCGCGATGGAACCTGCTCGGGATGCCGCGGCTGCCGTCGAGTCTCCGTTCGCGGGAGGTCCTCCACGCCACCTCGCCCGCCGCGATCCCGCCGAAGTCGCGCGATCAGCGGCTCGTCGTAACCGTCCACGACCTCGCCTTCGAGGAGTTCCCTGCGGCGTTCAACCGCACGTGGCGAACGATGTTCCGGCAGGGCCTCCGCGCCACGGTGCGAAGGGCCGACGCGATCATCACCCCGTCGCGCAACACGGCCGAGGATCTCCTGTCCTACACCGACGTCGACCCCACGCGCGTGCACGTGATCCCGCTCGCGGCGTCGCTCGAAGCCTCGCCGGTGGATCCGGATCCCACGCTCGACCGGCTCGGCATCTCCCGGCCGTACGTGTTCTTCCTCGGAACGCTCGAGAGGCGCAAGAACCTCCTGCGGCTGGTCCGCGCGTACCGACGCCTCGCCGCGACCGGCGCGCCGCATTCGCTCGTCCTCACGGGAGCCATGGGATGGGGCTCCGACGAGCTCCTCCGCGAGATCGAGCTCCCGGGCCCCGGTCACGTGATTCGGACGGGAGAGCTCGGGCCGGCCGACCTCGACGCGGTCTTCCGCGCGGCTTCCGTCTTCGTGTATCCGTCGGTGTACGAGGGCTTCGGTCTCCCGGTACTGGAGGCGATGGTGCGAGGCATTCCGACAGTGTGTTCCAACACCTCGTCGCTTCCCGAGGTGGTGGGCGACGCGGCGCTCACGGTCGATCCGAAGTCGGTGAGCGAGATCTCCGAGGCACTCGCGCACCTCGTCTCCGACCACGCGCTCGCGGAGAAGCTCTCGGAAAAGGCGCGCGCCCGCGCAGAACGCTTCTCCTGGGCGGAGACCGCGCGGCGAACCCTCCAGCTCTACGAGAAGGCGGGGGTGGAGTGAGCGAGAAGATCACCCTCGTCTCCACCGTCAAGAACGCGGCGCCGCATATCGAGGAGTTCCTCGCGTCCGTCGCGCTCCAGACGCGACCGCCGGATGAGATCGTGATCGTCGACGGCGGCTCCACGGACGGCACGGCGGAGATCCTCCGCCGCGCTCCGGGGATCACGCTGATCGAGGAGCCGGGAGCGAACATCGCTCGCGGCCGCAACGTCGCGATCCGCGCGGCGACGCACGACCTGATCGCGCTCTCCGACGCCGACTGCATCCTCGAGCCGTCCTGGCTCTCCTTCCTGCTCGAGACGCTCGAGGCGGGCACCGACGTCGCGATGGGGTTCTACGTGCCCGAGACGGAGACGTTCCTCCAGCGCAGCGTGTCGGCGGTGAACCTCCCGGAGGCGTCGGAGCTCCGCGAGGACCGGTTCATGCCCTCTGGACGATCCGTCGCGTTCCGGCGGAGCTCGATTGAGGCCGCCGGCGGATATCCCGAGTGGCTCGACATCGGCGAGGACATGTACGTCGACCACCGCTGGCGGGAGCTCGGCCTCGACATGAGGCTCGTCCCGGAGGCCATCGCGCGGTGGCGCCTGCGCGACTCCCTCACGGAGACGTGGACGCAGTACTTCCGCTACGCGCGCGGC
>JBJMLP010000146.1:0-8947 GCA_045805245.1 Actinomycetota bacterium
AACAGCTCGGCGGAGCGGGAGAACGGCCGCGGGGACTCCTCGTACGTGTGGGACCTGATGCTCGAGACCGGGCGCCGGCCGTTCGCGTTCGCCACCGACGACTGCCACTCGCCGGGATTCGACATCGGCGACGCGTGGACGATAGTGCGCGCGTCGGAGCGTTCCGAGCCCGCCGTGCTCGACGCGCTCCGGAACGGACACACGTACGCGTCCGCGGGACCGTCGATCACCGCGATGGAGATCGACGGCGGCGCCGTCGAGATGCGCTGCAGCCCGGCGGGATCGGTCAACCTCGTCTCGCGGTACGAGACCGGATGGGCCGTGCGCTCCGACCATCGCAACCGCCAGGAGAACGCCTGGGTCCTGGAGCGCGACGACGCCGGCCTCGTGACGCGGGCTCGGTTCGAGCCGCCGATGGAGCTCCCGTACCGCCGCCTGGTCGTCGAGGACGCGCAAGGCCGCAAGGCGTGGACGAACGCGTTCTGAGCGACGACCTCGCGTTCGCGCTCCACCTCGCCGACGTGGCAGCGGAGATCACGATGACGCGATTCGGCTCGCGGATGCCCGTCGAGCTCAAGGAGGACGCGACGCCGGTCACCGCAGTCGACCTCGCCGCCGAGCGCGCGATCCGGAAGGCCGTCGCCGCCACGTTTCCGAACGACGCCGTCCGGGGCGAGGAGGAAGGACTCGACGACGGATCGAGCGGACGCGTCTGGGTCGTCGACCCCGTCGACGGCACCAAGCTCTTCGCGGAGGGCATCCCGCTGTGGACCACGCTGATCGCTCTCCGCGAGGGCGACCGCACGGTCGTGGGCATCGCGGACGCTCCCGCGCTCGGCGGCCGCTACTCGGCGACGAAAGGCGGCGGCGCGTGGAAGGGCGACCGGCGGATCGAGGTCTCCGGCATCGGTTCGCTCGGTGACGCGTTCGTCGCGCACTCCGCCCTGGAGGAATGGATCGCCGGCGGCCGGGAGGGTGCCCTCCGCCGGATCGTCACGACGGCGCGGCGTACCCGAGGGCTCTCGGACGCGTGGGGGCACCTCCTCGTCGCGCAGGGATCGGTCGACGCGCTCGTCGAGCACGAGCCCTGCTACGAGTGGGACTGGGCGGCGACCGGACTCATCGTGGAGGAAGCGGGTGGCCGCCTCTCCACGTTCGCGGGAGACGCTCCCACGCCTGGACAGAACCTGGTGGTCTCCAACGGCTTCGTTCACGACGAGGTGCTCGCCGCGCTGAACGACTGAAACACGTCACGCCCGCGCAGGGCGCTCCGGCACATAGCGATCGCGTAGCGCCTTGACCGTTCCCCGGCCGAGAGCGCCCGACGACAGGAACTCCTCCAGGCTCAGGGTCGAGAACGTGGAGTCGTCCGCGAGCAGCGTCCGGTACCGCTCCGTGGCCTCGGCGTAATCGGTGTTGCCGGCAGGATGGACGACGACGTACCTCCCCCATCTCCAGCGACGGCTCGGATGCTGCAGCATCGAGAGCACGAGGAGATGCTCAAGCCACGTGACGGCGAGGTCCGATTTCCCCTTCAGCGGATCGATCGCGCCGCGCCGAAATGCCCGCGAGCGCCTTGAGACCTCCACGTAGCGGGGCATGTTCTCCGGCCTCGGGGTCTCCGGCTTCGCCCACTCGTGATACTTCACGTCGACCCCGATGATCCCGAAGCCACCGTCGCCGAGGTCGAGCTCCACCGCGGCATCGAACTCCCGGAGACTGTTCAGGTACTCGGGATCGAACCATCCCGGCGAGTGGACGAACCGGACCGCGGAGACCGTTCCCGGCGCATCCGGCCACCACGCGTGGACGGCACGATCGGCGACACGGAGGTCCGCCGCCAGGTCTCCGAAGAGATTCACCGCCATCGAGGGCGACCAGAGGAGATCCGCCCAGAAGCGCTGCCGGTCGAAGCTCTGCCGCGGTTCCTTCGTGGCGACGCGCGCTCTCGCCGCATCCAGTGCTTTGCGCGAGAGGAAGTTCTCTCCGGTCTCCTCGGCGTAGTCGACCGGAAGCCGGCTCCCGAGCGGCCGCGACGCCTTCCCCGGCTTCGGCACGATCGGCTGCGTTCCGATCGGATATCCCTTCGACTCGCGCCAGCGGGACTGATGCAGACGCAGCCGTCGTCGGAACGCGGTCATCTCCGGGCGGCCCGAAACCCGGTCGTCGTTCTCCAGCGCGTGGGCGGCTTCGAGCTCCTCTTCCGACGGAGCGCCCGCCGGACTCAGTGGCACGTGGTGGAGCCGCTCTCCACGCCGTCGGGCGCGCCGTCGACGAAGCCGTCGACGGCGAGGAACCGCCACGTGTATCCGGTATCACCGAGCTCCAAGTCGAGGATGCCGAAGTCCTTGTTGTCCGCGAACGTCGTCGGCGGCAGGTCCGGCGGGAACTTCCCGTGCGACTTCCCGCCCGTTCCGACGATGATCGTGCGCATCCCCTTCACCGGCGCCTGGCGCTCGTAGACGTGCTTGTGGCCCGACAGCCGGAGATCGACGCCGGCGGTCCGGAGGATGTCGCCGAAGAACTTCAGGTTCGGCTTGTGCTCGTACTCGAGCTGACACGTATGCGTGTCTGCGGCCAGATCGGCCTGGAGCCACTGCCGTTCCGCGGCGCAGTCGACCTGCTCGCAGTTGTCGTCGAGCGCCACGACGTGCCAGGACCCGATGTCGTAGCTGTAATAGCCGTTCAGCACCTCGCCCGGCATGGCGCTCTTTCCCGAGGTGCCGAAATAGTTGCGATATCCGGCGGCGTCATCGGTCTCGTACTCGTGGTTCCCCGGCACCGGATACGCGATGCCACCGTACGCTCCCCAAGTCAGGTCGTAGGACCGCTGGAACTCCGCGAGCGCCCCCACGTTGTATTGCTCGTCACCGAGCGGCAGGACGATCGACGGGTGGAGCTGCCCGAGGAGGGCGGCGGTCTGCTGGGCGGCGGGCTGCGGACCCGAGGACCACGCGATGTCCCCGGCCGCTCCGACGGAGATCGAGGTCGTCGCGGCGCCGGAGGTTCCTCCACCCAGAAGGAGGAGACACGCGAGCGCCGCGAGCGGCATCCCCAATATTCGAACGGATATCCGGCCCATTCCCCGGCTCCCCCCAGAGCCCTCCCAAGGAATGTGAGCCTATCGGCTCCGCGAGCGAAACGTGGTCACCGCTTTCGCGAACCCGGATCCTTCTCGCGTTCGAGCAGTTCGTCGACGTAGGCCTTCGCATGGTCGCGGACGGAGACCCACCCGATCCGGCGTTCTCCTCGCCAGATGTCCCAGCCTGCCTGGGCCTTCTCGAAGCGGAAGCCGCGGTAGGAGAAGCTCCTCCTCCGCTCCCCTCCCTCGCTCACGTCGGCGGGTAGGTCAACCCCACCGCGGCCACCTTGGACGCCCGGGGGCGCTCCTCGAACGGGATGTAGCGCGGGACCTTGCTCGCCTTCCGGCACTTGGAGCACGTGAACATCGTCCACGTGGCAGGGATCGCCTGCTTGAGCCCGCACTCCTCACAGGAGAGGAAGAGAACCTGCGAGCCACAGGTGAAACAGCGGAACTCCACCGACTCATCGGCGACGAGCTGCGGCTCCCGGCAGCCCGGGCAGATGGGATACGCCATGGTCCCTCTCTCGTCTCGGGGGGGCGACTCCTTGAGGAAGGGGTCGGGGGGTCCGCGCCCTGAAGCGGACCCCCCGGTGACGTCTCCTGGGAAAGGAGTCAGACCTCGGAGACGCCCGTTCCTTGATACGCGCAATCGTTCACTCTGTAAATACCCGGGCGGAGGTTGGAGACCTTCGTCGGTGAGCGGGCCAGGCCGCATGCGAACGGGCCCGAACCCTACGGCCTCGAGCCTGGTCCTTTCGGGCTGGCTCCCAGACCTTCAGACGCGTACCTGCTCTCCTAGCTCCCGGTGACGCGCTCGTTCTCCGGGAGCCGCGGGTCGTGCGCCATGTCCGGCTCCGGCTCGTGGCGAGAGTTGCTGTACGGCTTGCCGGCTTTCTCCGCGTAGAGGCGGCCGAGCTCATCGGCCTCCTCGTCGGTCAGGCCCTTCGTCTTGCGCTTGGCCTGTAGCTCCTGCATGCGGGATTCGTCCACGTCGTCTCCTCGGTCGGTCGAACGAACCCTACCCGTCGGCAGGCAGCCGCGCCGAGAGCCGGTCCGCGGCGGCCGCGACCTGGCCCGGTTCCGCTCCGCGCAGGGTGATGTGTCCGAGCTTCCTGCGACGGCGCGGCTCCTTCCCGTAGAGGTGGAGGTGCGCGCCCGGAACGTCGAGGACCGTTGACGGCTCCGGCGTCGCGCCGATCAGGTTGAGCATCACGCTCGCGCCCCGCGGCTCGGTCGAGCCGAGCGTGAGGCCCGCGATGGCGCGCAGGTGGTTCTCGAACTGGCTCGTCTCCGCACCCTCGATCGTCCAGTGGCCGGAGTTGTGCACGCGCGGCGCCATCTCGTTCGCGAGGAGCTTCCCGTCCACCTCGAAGAGCTCCACCGCGAGCAAGCCGACGTAGCCGAGCTCGTCGAGGATCCGCGACGCGATCGACTGCGCCTCGGCCTGCAGACGGTCGGAGACGTTCGGCGCGGGCGCGACGCTCCTACGAAGGATCCCCTCCCGGTGGAGGTTCTCGACCAGCGGATAGAACGCGCGGGCGCCGTTCTGGCCGCCGACGGCCAGGATCGACAGCTCGCGGTCAAAGGGGACGAGCGATTCGAGGATCGACGGAGCGCCGCGGAGCTCGTTCTCCGCGCGGGTCACGTCGGCGGGCGTCCGGACGACGAACTGCCCGTGGCCGTCGTAGCCGAACCGGCGCGCCTTCGCGACGGCCGGCGCTCCCAGCCGCCGGAGGGCGCTCGCGCGCTCCTCCTCGGTGTCGACCCGTTCGAACGCCGCCGTGGGGACCCGGAGCTTCGCGAAGAGCTCCTTCTCCTGGAGGCGGTCCTGCGCGCGCTCCAGGGCCTCGGGCTGCGGACGGACCGGCACGTGTTCGCTCAACGCGCGCGCCGACTCCATCGGAACGTTCTCGAACTCGTACGTGACGACGTCGACGCCCCCGGAGAAGCGATCCAGCGCCTCCGAGTCGTCGTAATCGGCCTGCACGACCTCCCCGAGGTCCCGGACGGGCGGATCGGGCGCCGGCTCAAGGAAACGGAACTCGAACCCGAGCGGGATGCCGGCGAGCGCGAGCATCCGGCCGAGCTGGCCTCCACCGAGAACGCCGACGCGCATCTGCTAGGCGGAAGGATCCGGCTGCGACAACGCGTTCGCGGTCTGCTCCTTGCGGAACCGCTCGAGCGCGTCGCGGACGTCGTTCCGAGAACGCGCCACGATCGAAGCCGCGAGGAGCGCCGCGTTCACCGCTCCCGAACGTCCGATCGCGAGCGTTCCGACGGGAACCCCGGCCGGCATCTGCACGATCGAGAGGAGGGAGTCCATGCCGCTCAGCGCCTTGGAGTCCACCGGAACGCCGAGCACGGGGAGCGTCGTCTTCGACGCCGTCATGCCTGGAAGGTGGGCCGCTCCTCCAGCGCCCGCGATGATGACCTCGATCCCCCGCCCTTCGGCCGCGGAGGCGTACTCGAAGAGGAGATCCGGCGTGCGGTGCGCGGAGACGACCCGCGTCTCGAAGGCGACGCCGAGCGACTCCAGCGTGTCGGCCGCATGCCGCATCGTGTCCCAGTCGGACTTCGAGCCCATGATGATGCCGACGATCGGCGTCTCGGCCATGCGTTCCTCCTCCGTCGCGCGAAGCCTACCCGGCGACCGGGGGTCAGGCCTGCGGGTTGGTGGCAACCCTCCGGATGCGGTTACCGTGAGCCGTGACCATCGAGATTCCCTGCCCGAACTGCGGCCGCCGGCCGTTCACGGAGTTCACGTTCGGCGGCGAGCTGCGGCCGGTGGAGTCTCCGGGGCCGGAGGAGGACTTCGAGCGGGTCTATCTCCCGGACAACGCTCCCGGGCTCCAGGAGGAGCGATGGTTCCACGCCTTCGGCTGCCGCCGGTGGCTCACCCTTCGGCGCGACACCGTTACGAACCGCATCGATGGGCTCGTTTGACTTCGAGGGAAAGCCCGTCTCCTTCGCGGAGGGAGACACGGTTGCGTCCGCACTGTTCCGCGCGGGCGTGCGGACCTTCTCCCGCTCGCTGAAGTACCACCGCCGTCGCGGCCTCTACTGCATGACGGGCGACTGCCCGAACTGCATCCTCACGGTCGACGGAGAGCCCGGGTTGCGCTCGTGCTGCACCGACGCGCGCGAAGGCGCTTCGGTGGAACGTGGAGAAGGATGGCCCTCCACCGAGCGCGACCTCCTCTCGGTCGCGGATCACGCGCACCGGCTCCTCCCGGTCGGCTTCTACTACAAGACGTTCACGAAGCCTCGTTTCGCATGGCCGCTCGCGGAGAAGGTCATCCGCCGCACGACGGGGCTGGGCGACCTCGACGTCTCTCGGCCGCCGCAGGTCCCATGGGTTCGCCACCTCTCGCCGGACGTCCTGGTGATCGGCGGCGGCATCGCGGGACTCGCCGCCGCGCGCGCAGCCGTGAGCGACGCGAAGAGCGTCCTCCTCTGCGACGAGGGCCGCATCGGAGAGAAGGTCGCGCCGGGCGGGTCGCTCGACCGGATCCGCGCGTTGGAGACGGAGGTCCGCGCGCTCGAAGGCGTCACCGTGATGGAACGCTCCACCGCCGTCGGGATCTATGACGGGCCGCTCGTTCCGATCGCACGGAGCGACGAGCTGCTTCGCGTACGTCCCGAACGAGTCGTCGTCGCGGCGGGCGCGGTGGAGACGCATCGCGTGTTCGAGGGCAACGACCTCCCGGGAGTGTGGCTCGGCCGAGGAGCCGCACGGCTCGCCGGCGTCCACGGCGTCCGCCCCGGCGATCGAGCCGTCGTCGTGGCGAGCACCGCGGAAGGGCTCGGCCACGCCAGCACGCTCCTCGACGCCGGTGCCCGCGTCGCGCTCGTCGCTCCAAAGGCGCTCACGGAACGCTGGCCCGCAGACTCCTTCGCGATCCCGGACGGGACGGTCGTTCGCGCGCACGGATCCAAGTGGATCTCCGCGGTCGACATCGCGGTCGGAGACGACGTGCGCAAGCTGAACTGCGACTCCCTGGTCCTCTCGCTCGGGCTCGAGCCGCGCGACGGACTCCTTCGGATGTCGGCGGAGCTCGATGCCGTCGTCGCGGCCGGCGACGCCGCAGGCGTTTTCGGCATCGACGCCGCGGAGGAGAGCGGAACGCGCGCCGGTCGCGGCGAGGCGTCCGACGTCGCTCGTCTGGACGAGACGAGGAGTGGGACGCCGGTCGCCGGATACGTCTGCATCTGCGAGGACGTCGCCGTCTCCGATCTCGACCAGGCATGGGAGGAGGGATGGCACTCCTCGGAGATCCTGAAGCGCTACACGACCGCGACGATGGGCCCGTGCCAGGGCGCGCTCTGCGGGCGGCACCTCGCCCGGTTCGCGGAGGAGCGCTCCGGCTCCGCGCAGAACAGCCGGCGAACCACGTCCCGTCCTCCCGCGCGGCCAATACGGCTCGACACGCTCGCGGCCGGCATCGACGAGATCGTGGAGAAGCGCACGTCGCTTCACGACGTTCATCTCGAGAGCGGTGCGCATCTCGGCTGGTCGGGTTCATGGAAGCGGCCGTTCTCCTACGGCGACTGGCGCGCCGAGTACCACGCGGTTCGAGAGGACGTGAGCGTGATGGACGTCGGAACGCTCGGGAAGTTCCTCGTCGCCGGCCGCGACGCACGGACGCTCCTCGACCGAGTGTTCCCGACGCGCGTGAGCGATCTCGCGGACGGCCGCGCGCGATATCTCCTTGCGCTGGATGAGGCCGGTTACGTGATGGACGACGGCATCGTCTCCGCAGCGGGCGACGGGCGGTTCTTCGTCACCTCCACGTCGGGAGGCGCCGACGCGATGGAGGCCTGGCTCCGCAACTGGGGCGACCGGTTGGATCTCCACGTCCACCTCGTGAACCAGACGGCGATGCTCGGCGCGATCCTGCTCGCGGGGCCGCACGCTCGCGAGGTCCTCGCATCGCTCACGAGCGAGGATGTTTCGGCGGACGCGTTCCCCTACATGGCCGTGCGCGATCTCGAGGTGGCGGGAGTTCCGTGCCGCGCGCTTCGCGTCGGGTTCGTCGGCGAGCTCGGCTACGAGCTCCACCATCCCCGCGGCGACGGACGCCGGCTCTGGGAAGCGCTCGCATCCCAGGGGACGCGCCACCGGATGCGGCCGCACGGCCTCGACGCGATGGATCTCCTTCGCCTGGAGAAGGGACACGTCTTCCTCGCGCAGGACACGCTCCCGGACGACCACCCTCGGAAGCTCGGCATGGAGTGGGCGCTCGACATGGAGAAGGAGACCTTCGTCGGCAAGGCGGCGCTCCAGCGCATGGCCGAGCTCCCGCTGGAGCGGAAGCTCGTCGGACTGGAGTTCGACCGGACGCCGGAGCGGGGCGCGCCGCTCCATCTCGACGACCGCGTCGCCGGGCGCGTCACCTCGTGTTCGTGGTCGGACGTGCTCGGAAAGGCGATCGGCCTCGGATGGCTCCGTGCGGTGGACGGACGGTTCGCGACGCGGCTCCGGTGCGGCGACGCCGAAGCGACCGTCGTGGAGACGCCGTTCTACGACCCGGAGGGGAGACGGCTCCGTGCTTGAGCTCATCCCGACGCGCGTCGGCGTCATCTCGTGCCTCGCGTCGAGCGAGGCACTGGCGGAGATCGAGCCGCCCGACGGTGCCTACCTGTGCTGGGTCGCGGAGGACGAGGTGATGCTCGTCGGAACGCCAAAGTCCGGAGCGCTCCGGCAAGCCGCCGAGGAGGCGTCGGCGCACGAGGACGACGCGGTCGTCCTCGACGTCTCCGACGGCTGGAGCGCGTTCACGCTCGCCGGCGCCGGCGCCGAGGACGTCCTCGAGCGGCTCTCGGAGCTGAAGCACTCCGGAGATGGCTACTCGCAGGGAGACG
>JBJMLP010000147.1:0-15361 GCA_045805245.1 Actinomycetota bacterium
CGCCGGTCTCGCGAGCGTTCCCGAGGTGCCGATCGGCTGACATCGTCGTCCGGCCGATCTCGCCTGCGGAGCTCGCCGTCGTCTCTCGCGACCTCTCCGACCGGCCAGGGGACATCCACCGGGAGCGCCTGGAGCAGCAGGAACGGGGCGACTTCCTCTATCTGATCGGATGGAGCGGTGACCTTGCCGTCGGCCACGTCTTCCTCGGTTGGAGTCCGCGTGACGTCGTCCACTGGTTCGAACGCCGGATGGAGCCGTGGATCCGTGACCTCTTCGTTCTCCCCGGAGATCGCCGCCGTGGTATCGGGCGGGCGCTGATGGAGAGGGCAGAGGAGGAGCTGCGGTCGCGTGGCTTCGGCTCGCTCGTATTCGATACCGGCATCGATGACGGCTACGCGGCCGCTCGAGCGATGTACGAACAGATGGGTTATCGCCGGGCCAGTGGCGATTTCATCATCTCCGCCCGCATCCCGGCCGGAATGGAATCAGACCGGCCGTGGGTCGACATCGTCTTCGAGATGGCG
This sequence comes from Actinomycetota bacterium, assembly GCA_045805245.1. GTDB lineage: Bacteria > Actinomycetota > UBA4738 > UBA4738 > JBJMLN01 > JBJMLN01. Next base: position 525 of record JBJMLP010000147.1, read on the forward strand.
AAGTCCCTCGAGTGATCTAGCGGGCGGCCGCAGGGCGACGGCAAGTTCAGCGCTCGGAGCTCGTTTCCGCGAGACGGCGCGTCAGGAAGGCCCGGTCCGCGTCGTTCGTCGCAAGCTCGAGCGCTCTCGCGTACGCGGCCGTCGCCTCGTCGTTGCGCGCGAGACGACGGAGCAGGTCGGCTCTGGAGGAATGGAGCAGGTAGTAGTCGTCGAGCGTTCCGTCCGCCGCGAGCTCGTCCATCAGCAACAGTCCCGCAGCTGGTCCTTCCGCCATCGCGACGGCGGCGGCGTGGTTGAGCTCCACGACTGGTGAGCTCGTCACCTCCATCAGGCGCTCGTAGAGCGACGCGATCTGCGGCCAGTCCGTCTGTTCGGCGCTCGGGGAGAGCGCGTGCGTCGCCGCGATGCAGGCCTGGAGCTGATACGCCCCGAGCTCTCCACGACGCATCGCGCTCCCGAGCACGGACCTCGCCTCGGCGATCTCGTCCGCGTTCCACCGCGACCGATCCTGATCCTCGAGGAGCACCAGCTCTCCTCCTGCATCGGTACGGGCGGCGCGGCGGGAGTCCTGGAACAGCATCAGCGCGAGAAGGCCGCCCGTCTCGGGCTCGTCCGGCATCAGCTGTGCCAGGAGCCGGGCGAGCCGGATCGCCTCTTCGGCGAGCTCGCGACGCTCGTCCGTTCCGCCCACGGACGAGTAGCCCTCGTTGAAGATCAGGTACAGGACCATCAGCACGCCGCCGAGCCGGTCCGGCAGCAGATCGTCCGGTGGCACGCGGTACGGGATCGAGGCGTCCTTGATCTTCCGCTTCGCTCGCACCAGCCGTTGTTGCACCGCCGCCTCCGTGGAGAGGAGGGCCCGCGCGATCTCTTTCGTGCTGAGGCCGCCGAGCGTTCGGAGGGTGAGCGCGGTCCGCGCCTCGAGGTTCAACGCGGGATGGCAGCACGTGAAGATGAGGCGCAGGCGATCGTCGGAGATCGAGCTGTCGGCCGTCGGTGTCTCCATCGTCTCGAGCTCCGTCAGGGCGCGCAGCGTCTCCGTCTTCGTCTGGAGGTTCTTGGCGCGCCGGAGGCGGTCGATCGCGCGGTTCCTCGCCGTCGTGGTGATCCAGGCTCCGGGATTGTCGGGGATCCCGCCCTCCGGCCATCGCTCCAGCGCGACGGTGAACGCCTCCTGAACCGCCTCCTCGGCGAGGTCGAAGTCGCCGAGGACGCGGATGAGGCTCGCGACCGCCTGCCCCGACTCCCGCCGGAACAGGCGGTCGACGACCTCGTGTGCGTCCGTGCGGGTTACTCCTCCGGGTACTCCATGACGGGCCGGACCTCGATGGAGCCGTACCTCGCGCCCGGGATCATGGCGGCGGCCTTGATCGCGTCGTCGAGATTGCCGACCTCGATCTCGTAGAAGCCGCCCAGCTGCTCCTTCGTCTCCGCGAAGGGGCCGTCGGTCGTGAGCGTCTCGCCGTTCTTCACGCGAACGGTCGTCGCGGTGGAGGTCCGGTCGAGGCCCTCGCCGGCGACCCACGCGCCGCGGTCCTTGATCTCCTGCGTGTAGGCGGCGTACGCGTCGTACTCCTGCTGGAGCTGCTCGGGCGTGACGTTCGCCATGCCCGCCTCGCTCCCGTAGATGAGGAGCATGTACTTCGGCATCTCCGGCCTCCTTCGGCTGGGTGGCGCCCCGTTGGCGCCTTTCACCCTACCGACGAACGGGCCCCCGCCATCTCGACACTTCGCCGCGAGATTTTCCGGGCCGTAGGCTAGGCGCGTGCCCGACCCTCTGGACCTCTTGGAGATCGACGCGCTCCTGGCGCAGGAGGAGCTCGAGATCCGCGGCGCCGTCCGGGAGTTCGTCCGCGAGCGCGTCCTCCCCGACGTCGGCGACTGGTTCGAGCGGGCGGAGTTCCCGAAGGAGATGGCCAAGGAGCTCGGAGCGCTCGGTCTCCTCGGCATGCATCTGTCCGGGTACGGAGCGCTCGGTGCGAACGCGGTCTCCTACGGGCTCGCGTGCATGGAGCTTGAGGCGGGCGACTCCGGTTTCCGGAGCTTCGTCTCCGTCCAGGGCTCCCTGTGCATGTTCCCGATCCGGAAATACGGCTCGGAGGAGCAGAAGGAGAAGTTCCTGCCGCGGATGGCGGCCGGCGAGCTCATCGGCTGTTTCGGTCTGACGGAGCCCGACTTCGGCAGCGACCCGACCCGGATGCGCACCCGCGCGGAGAGGCGCGGCGACACGTGGGTGCTGAACGGCACGAAGATGTGGATCACGAATGGCGGCATCGCGGACATCGCGATCGTGTGGGCGCACACGGATGAGGGCGTGCGCGGATTCCTCGTGCCGACGGACGCCGGAGGATTCTCCGCGAACGACATCCACCGGAAGCTATCGCTCCGGGCGTCCGTCACTTCCGAGCTGGTGCTGGAGGACGTCGCCGTCGACGACTCGATGACCCTGCCCGGGGTCGTCGGGATGAAAGGGCCGTTGTCCTGCCTCTCCGAGGCGCGGTACGGCATCGTGTGGGGCGCGATGGGCGCGGCGCGCGCGTGCCTGGAGAGCGCGCTCGAGTACTCGAAAACGCGCGTGCAGTTCGGAAAGCCGATCGCGGCGTTCCAGCTCACGCAGGAGAAGCTCGCGAACATGGCGGTGGAGCTCCAGAAGGGCACGCTGCTCGCGCTCCATCTCGGACGGATGAAGGACGAGGGCCGCCTGCGTCCCGACCACGTCAGCATCGGAAAGCTCAACAACGTCCGGGAGGCCCTCGCGATCGCGCGGGAGGCGCGCTCCATCCTCGGTGCGAACGGCATCACGCTCGAGTATCCGGTGATCCGGCACATGAACAACCTGGAGTCGGTACTGACCTACGAGGGGACCTCGGAGATCCACACGCTCGTGATCGGGCAGGCGCTCACCGGCGAGCGCGCGTTCGATTGAGGCTCCGTTCCGCGTCGTTCGGGTAGCCTTCGGGCGGCACCGTTCCGGAATCCTGGGGAGGTCGTTTCCACGTGGCTCGTGAGATCGATTGGGCGTTGTTCGAGAAGGCGGTCGAGATCACCGCATCGGCCGTGCGCGGCGCGATGGGCGGGGAGAACAGCAAGGAGCCGAAGTACGCGGCGGACGTGTTCCGCGAGGTGTGGGGTTCGATGAAGGAAGCCGCGGAGGAACTTCCCGGAAAGTCGCGGCCGGGATTCTGAGCTCGAGCCCCGTATCGGAGCGCTCGATCGCGCCGGCGCACCGAGCGCTTCTGGAATGGTTCGACCCGCGACGGAGGCTCTATCCGTGGCGGATCCGCCCGACGCCGTACCGCGTCCTCGTGTCCGAAGTGATGTTGCAGCAGACGCAGGCGCCTCGTGTCGTCGCACCGTACCGGGCGTTCATGAAGCGCTTCCCGAGCGTGCGGTCGCTCGCGGACGCGCCGGTTTCCGAGGTCATCCGGCAGTGGAGCGGCCTCGGGTACAACCGCCGGGCCGTCGCCCTGTCGCGATCGGCGCGCGCGGTCGTGGCGGAGCACGGAGGACGGATCCCCTCCGATCCGGCTGCGTTGCAACGTCTTCCCGGCGTCGGTCCGTACACGGCTTCGGCGGTCGCATCTCTCGGACACGGTCGTGCGGTTCCGATGGTGGAGACGAATGTTCGCCGCGTGCTCGGCCGGCTCGATCCCGGCGCGGACGATATCGACGCCGTTGCGGCGAGGTGGCTCGACCGAGCACATCCGGTGGAGTGGAACCAGGCGCTGATGGACCTCGGGCGTGACGTCTGTCGGCCGGGCCGGCCTCGATGCGACGCATGTCCGCTCCGGGCGTGGTGCCGTTTCGCGGGCCACGCCGACCGGAGCGCCGCCCGTTCCCGCCAGTCGGTGTTCGAGGGCTCGTTCCGGCAGGTCCGCGGGCGCGTCGTCGCGGAGCTCTCCACCGGCGGTTCGCTATCCATCTCGAGCCTCTCGAGGAAGATCGATGCGCCTCGAGAGCAGGTGATCCAGGCGGTCCGCGCGCTCGCTCGCGACGGGCTCGTTTCCGCGGGTGAAGCCGCGACGGCCGGTGCTCCCGCTGGGCGCGTCAGGCTCGTTCGCTGAGCAGTCCGGAAAACCGGGAACCCGAACCCTCCACCCGTTCGTCCAAGCGCGAAACGGATCGGAGGAGGATTCGGATGAAGCGAGCAGTGGTCGCCATCGTCGCGGTGCTGGGGCTCGGGGCCGGCATCGGATATCTCGTGACCGGAGGAGGAGCCGGCTCGCAAGCCAGCTCGTCCGGCGCGGCATCCGCGCAGGGATCGGAGGGCGTCGTGCTCGGAGCGCCGGACGATGCGCCGGTGCCGGCGACCGGCTCGGGACGGAGCGCTCCCGGTTCCGCCGGCGGCAGTGCCGCCTTCGAGACGGGCTCGGTTCCCTCGGTCGGGCCGGAGATCGTGAAGACCGCGCAGATCTCCGTGCAGGTTCCGAAGGGTCACTTCCAGGGCCAGTTCCAACAGGCGACCACGATCGCCGGAACGTTCCACGGCTTCGTCGAATCGTCCTCGCAGTCGCAGGGGGAGAGATCACGGTCGGGAACGCTCCTGATCCGCGTTCCGAGCGCGAACTTCGACGCCGCGATGCAGGCACTCGGAGGTCTCGGAGACATCGACTCACAGTCGGTCTCCGGACAGGACGTCTCCTCGCAGTTCGTCGACCTCGAGGCGCGCCTGCGCACTTGGGAGGCGCAGGAGTCCGTGTTCATCCGGCTGATGCACAAGGCGAACTCGATCAACCAGACGCTTCAGATCCAACGGCAGCTCCAGGACGTGCAGATGCAGATCGAGCAGATCAAGGGGGAGCTGCATCAGCTCCACGACCAGACCACGCTCGCGACGATCGACGTAACGATCCACGAGCCCGGAGTCGTGCCGGTCAAGCCGCAGCCGGTGACGGCGCGTCCGAGCCTCTCGGAGGCGTGGTCGAAGGCGCTGAACGGACTGCTCGGCGTGGCTTACACGGTGGTCGTCGGTCTCGGCTACCTACTGCCGGTCGGCGCGCTCGCCCTCCTGGGTGTCTACGTGTGGCGTCGCGTCGGCGTCCGGCCCGCGCGGCCGGCGGAGCAGCGCACGTCGCTCTGAGTCAGGCTCCGCGGAGGGCGGGCAGGACGCCCTCCGCGAAGAGCTCCATGGCGCGAGCGGCCGGTTTGAGCTCCATCCCCGGATAGTGGAGCCGAACGATCAAGTGGAGCTCCCGGCGCTCGCGAAAGGGTTCGACGCGGCGGCGGAGCTCCTCCGCGACCTCGCTCGGCGTTCCCGCCACCGTCGATCCGCGGAGCTCCTCCTCGCTCAGCCCCCGGGGTTCGAGCGAGTCGTGCGAAGCGGTGTCGTGTCGCTCGTCCCACGCGTCGTACGCGCCGATCTGGTGGATCACGCCCTCGCGGATCTCGCTCCACGGATCCTCCGACTCGGAGACCCAGGCATTCACCATCAGCGCCAGCGCGAGTGCGTCGGGATCGCGACCGGCCGAGCGTGCCGCTTGTTCGGCGAGGTCCATGGAGTGCTCCACCTCGCCGAGGTCGTCCGCGTCGACGACATAGCCGTCGGCGACATGGCCGACCCGTCGCGCGGACGCCGCGGTGTACCCGCCCAGGAAGATCGGTGGTCCTCCCTCGCGGAAGGGAGGAGGCTCCACACGGACGTCGTCGTAGCGGAACGCCTTGCCCTCGAAGGAGAAGCGCTCGCCGCTCCACGCGCGACGGAGGATCTCGATCGTGTCGACGTGGCGGGCGAGGCGCTCCTCGATCGGGATGCGGAGCATCCGGAACTCCTCCTCCCGCCAACCGAGGCCGAGGCCGAGGATCAGGCGGCCGGACGAGAGCTGGTCGACGACCGCAGCGTCCTCCGCGAGACGGATCGGATCGTGGAGCGGCGTGAGCACGACTCCCGTGCCGAGCTCGATCCGCTCCGTCACGGCCGCGAAGGCGGCGAGCATCGTGAGGAGGGACGGGAGATAGCCGTCCGATGTTCCGTGATGCTCGCTCACCCAGGCGGTGTCGAACCCGAGCGCCTCGGCGCGGCGGACCATCTCGAGGGTGTCGCGGTACTCCTCCGCGAACGTCCGTGGAGATCCCGCGGGGATCTGTCCGGTGAACAGGCCGACCCCGACTCGAACGGTCATGACGCCGCGAAGCCTAGCCGGAACGTCGGCGGTTCCGCGTGTACCCGGCGAACGCGAGCGCGACGATCACGACCGCTCCGACGACCAGGAGCCACGCCCGGGGGAAGCCTCCGGACGAGGCTGTCGGCGCAGGGGTTCCGGTGACGATCGCGTCCTGTTTCTGTCCGACGATGAGGTATCCGAGGGACGGAACGGTTCCCTGCACCTGCACGAGGCCCGGAACGTCGGTGCTGTCGAGCGCCTGCCACGTCTTCGCATCGGAGGAGAGGAAGAGCGTGTGATCCGTCGTGTGGAGCGTCGGCTGCACCGGATAGACGAGGATCCCGACGGCGGGGAACGCGAGCCGGCTGACGGGATCTCCCCCGGGCTGGTACGTCGCGGTGAGGCGGTAGATGTTGCCCGTCGGCTGCAGGCCATTCGGAAGCCCGCTCACCTTCGACGCGCACTCAGGCGTCGCCTTCACGTCGACCGTGTTCGCGCCTGCATGTTGAGCGAACAAACGCGCCCGCATCACGAAATAGATCTGTCCGTCGGTGCTCTGCATCGTCTTCGCTGCGGACCCTTTCGGGCCGAGGCGGACGGTCGTCTCCGCGGGCGCCGGTTTCTGATTCGTCGGTGCGAGCGCCTGCGGCGGGCAGACCCAGTGGTACGGGATGATCGCCGTGTTCCCGTCGAACATCGGCCGCCGGGCGATCGGGCCGTGGCCGGCCGTCAGGACTACCCCGGTGATGTAGATGCTTACCGCGATCGCCGCGGTGGAGAGAGCGAGCGCTCGGCGCCGCCCGCGAAGGCCTCGGATCATCCGGCGAGCGGAAGGGCGCTGACCGGGGCCTCCGCGAGCCGAGGCGGCCACACGGTCTCCCGATGGTCGACGCCCGTCCACTCCTCCACGATCCCGGCGGCACGCACGTTGGATCCCGCGAACGGAGATCCGGGCACGCCGAAGGAGATGCCGCTCCCGTTCGGGAGTGACCCCATCGGGAGACGCATCGACTGCGCGGCAGCGCCGATCGCCTCCGGCGTCATCGCCGACGCCTTCGGCATCACCTTCGTGAACAGCGCCCACGCTGCGGAGAAACCTGCGAGGGCCGGCGCCGGCATCTCCTCGCCGTACTTCTCCTGATACGTCGACGCGGCTCGCTTCAAGAGGGATGCTGCGTCCGGCGACAGTCCGTCGGGATTGATCGTGTCCTCGTCGGGCTTGTCGGAGGCGAACAGGCCGACCGCGTCCTTTCCGAGCGCCTCTCCGAACGCGGGCATGCAGTAGCTGGAGGATGTCCCGATGCTCGCGAGCAGCGGGAGATGCGCTTTCACCGTCGCCCTGCGGAGCGCGACGCCGTCCTCGACGTAGGCCGAGACGAAGAGCACGTCCGGTTTCACTTTCGCCATTCGCTTCACGAGCTCGCCGAAGTGCCAGTGCTGCGGGTCGTACGGGAATCGTCCCACGAGGTTGAGGCCGTCGGACCTCAGCTGCTGAAGCGCTCCTGCCGCGACGGACCTCCCGTAGACGTCGTCGACGTTCGCGACCGCGAAGCGGAGAGATCCGGGCTTTCGGTGCAGGAGCGGCGCCAGCTGATCTTCCACGAACGTCACTGCCTGCTGGCCGAGCACCGTTCCCGTCGGCGGAAAGCGGAAGACGAGGTTCCCCTGCTCCTTCGCCATCGTCTGTCCGACCGCGCCGGTCTCCCAGAACAGCATGCCGTGCTGTGCCGCCGCCGCCGAGGCGGGCGCCGAGATCGTGCTCCCGTAGCTCCCCATCACGAGGCGGATGCCGTCGTTCCGGAACGAGGAGATCCCCTGCACGGCCGCATCCGACCCGGGAACGTCGAGTGGCGAGAGCTGGATCGGATGGCCGTCCACGCCGCCGTCGGCGTTCGCGAACTCCGCCGCGAGCCGCACCCCGTGGAACTCCTGGCGTCCGCCGGAGCCCTGCGGGCCGCTCAGCGGATACAGCGCGCCGATCCGGATCGGCGAGGGCGAGTCCGATGAACACGAAGCGAGCAAGACGCCGACGAGTCCCACGGCAAGCGTCAGCGCCGCGGCCCGCCTCATCGGAACACCACCATCAGGTTCGCCGCGCTGTGCGTCGCCGCTGGAACGGTCCACGTTCCGGAGGCCCACCGCTGCCACGACAGCAGGAGGCCGGCGCCGAGATCGACGGGAAGCGCGCTCGTTCCGTACGCGGGCAGGTGGACGAGCGCGAACGCGACGGCGGAGCCTGCGATCGCCACCGCGGTACCGTACGCCAGAAGTCTCCCGTAGATGAGGCGGCGGAAGAGCGCCTCCTCCGCGACGGCCGCTCCGACGAGGAGCGGGATCGACCACGGTCCGAGCTGGATCGGGATCCGGGGCCCGGAGAACAACGGGCTCACCACGACGGCCGCGACGCCGAGCGCGAGGACCAGTCGCGGGTCGAGGATCTCCTCGGACGGCGTCTCCTTCAGCGGAGTCGTCAGCGAGGCGACGGCGAGCGCCGGGTAGACCGCGAAGAGGACGGCCCACGACGAGCTCTCCGTGAGCGGAACCGGCCGTAGCAACAACAGCCCGACGCCCGTCACCGCGATGAACACGGGCCAGAGATCGAGCTCGGCCGCCTCCGCGCGCTCGCTCACGGCTTGACGGTGAAGGTCGTCGACGTGATCACCCGCGGATCGAACGGTCCGTGGTCGGCGGCGACGAACTCGCAGCGGAGGAAATGCTGCCCGGGCGTCAGGTTCCCGAGCTGCTGCGACAGCTGGAAGTTCATCGAGACCAACTGGTTGTCGAGGTAGACGTGAACGTGTCCATGCGTCGGATCGATGTTGGTCGTGGTTGTGGGAACGACCTTGGCGTTCTTCAGATCGAGCTTCAGCTCCGTGGAGGTTCCGTGGATCACCTGACCGGTCTTCGGCTCCAGGATCTTCAGAACCGCAGGGCTGCTCGGACGCTTGCCGGAGATCGTCGTGATGGGCGACGTCGGAGTCGGCGTCGGTGCGGCGTCTCCACCTCCGCTGCAGCCGACGGCGAGCAGCGAGACGCAGGCCGCCGCGGCCACCCATCCGATCCCTCGACTCATCCTGCCGCTCCGATGCTCGTCGTGAAGTGAGCCTGCAGCACGGTACCGTCCAAGGCCGTCGCGGTGATCGTGAACGTCCACGATCCCTGGGTGAGCTGCGTGTTGGCCACGAAATGTCCTCTCTGATCCTTGGGCACCGTCGGCTCGTCGAACCGTTTCGTCTTCAGGTCTTTCGTCCCTCCCGGTCCAGAGGCTCGCGCAGTTGCCGACTTGAGGCCGAGCTCGTTGCCCTTCGGGTCGAACGGGGTGATGTGGAGTTGGTTCACGCCGGCCGTTCCCGGGTCGACGTAGCTCTGGATCTGGTCCCCGTTCGGGAACGTGATCGTGTAGATCGGCGGCTTCCCCGGCGTGACCGAGAGCTGCTGGGGTGGCGTCCGGGGCGTCACCTTCAGCGGCACCGTGACGGAGGTCGTCGCCTGCGTGACGGTCGCCGTGACGTCCCACGTTCCCTGGATGGAGAGCTGCGCCCCGGATCCCGTCCAGATGCCGGGACCGCTCCTCTTGAGGTCCAAGCCGTTGGAGACGCTCGGGTTGCTCGGGAGGGAGAAATCGAGGGTCACTCCCGTTGCGGGCGCGGCCTTTCCCGTGTCGTAACCGACGAGGCTCAGCCGGTACTGGTTGGACCCGACGAGTCCAGGGGTCACGGTCAGGCGGACGCGGACCGTCGTCGCGAAGTCGCTTCCGCTCACGGTCACGTTCGAAGGCGGTGCCGCCTGCGCCGGCTGGACGGTCGCAGCGGGCGGGAGACCGGTGAGAACGCCGGTGAGGCCGAAGATGCCCGCAGCGACGACGAGCTCCGCCGTCACGACCGCTCGGAGCGCCCGCATCGGATGCCGTTCCCGGCTCGGATCCTCCGAGCCACCTGCGATCGGTGCCGGCCCGGCTCCGACGAGAGCGGGCCCCGACACGGGCGCTGCCTCCGGAGCCGCACGCGGAACGTTCACGTAGCGGTTCCAGGCGCCGAGCGCCACGAGCACCAGGAACAGCCCGATCTTCAGCGCCAGCGTGACGCCGAAGGAAGTGGAGAGGATGTGCAGCCACGAGCTCCAGCCGCCCAGCTCGTCCACCGCGCGGAACACTCCGCTGAGGGCGACCACCGCGAGCGCGATGCCGGCCACCGTGGAGAAGCGGCGCACCTCGGTGCCACCGCCGCGCCGCAGCACGTGGAGGAGGAGCAGCATCAAGCCGCCGATCCAGGTCGCGACGGCGGCGATGTGCACCCACTGGTCGCCGACGTTGAACCACTTGAAGCTCTGGCCGGCCGCCGCGTGACCGCCAAGGACGCGTTCAAGCATGACCACCGCAGCCGCGATCGCGAGCAGAACGAGCGTCCATCGAACGGGCCGCCACGCGACGAGGATCACCGACACGAGCGTGACGGCGATCGCGATGCCGAGGTCCACGAGCGGTCTGCCCGCATCCGATCCCAGCAGCGTTCCGAGGGAGACGCCGAGGGTCGAACGCTCCGCGACGACCATCACGAGGTACCCCACGACGAGCACGACCCATCCCGCCACAACGGTTCGGCGGCCGCCCGGAACGACTCCGCCGAACACCACGAGTGACACGGCTCCGGCAGCGAACAGCAGAGACATGCCGACGTAGAGGCCCCACTTTCCGATGACGGAAACAACCGACGGCGAAGGCGTCGTCGGCTGCACCGACCCTCCGTTCGTCGTCGCCGCGGGTGGCTGGCCGACGCCGAATGCGAACGAGTTCGACGCCAGGTGTCCGTCGACCTTGGAGACGGTCGTCCAGTTCACCGTGTAGGTACCGTCGGGGAGCTTCGGCAGTGGGAGCCGGATCTCGAGAGGCTTCGCGGGAACCGCCTCGGTGGGAGCCTTGTCCACCTGCTGTCCGGCGGAGTTCAAGACGTGGAGATGTGAGAGCTGCGGGTCGGGCGGCTCCGTGAACGTCGCGACGATCTCCGAGGGCGCCTTCTGGAGCGTCGCGCCGTTCCCCGGCACGGAGGACTGCAGCAGAGCGTGCGCGCTTGCTGCTCCGGCGAACAGGATCGTCCATGCCACGGCGATCGTGGCAGCCATCGCGAACGTGGCGAGGCGCTTCATGTCATCCGTCCTTGACGAACGTGGTGGAAGCCACCACCGGGGGATTGAACGGGCCGTGATCGGCCGCGACGAACTGCGCCGTCAGCGTGTGTTTCCCCGCCGACAGCGATGACAGGTCGACCGATTGGAGAACGCCGTACGTCATCGAGATCAACCGGCCGTCGACCGAGAGGTGGATATGCCCGGTGTTCGGCTGGATGTTCGTGGTTGTCGTCTGCACGATCGTGCCGCCTGTCAGCCGCAACACGACCTCGAGCTGGGACCCGGAGACGCGCTCCCCGTTCGGGGGCTTCACGATCGTGAGGTGCGCCGTCGACGCAGGTCGGGCAGCTCCCGGCGTGAACACCGTCGGGCCCGGGAAGAGCTTCCTCGGGACGATGAAGGCGGTCACGATCACCGCCACCGAAAGGAACGCGACGCCGCCCGCCGCCGCCAGCGGGAGGTTCGGAAATCCCGAGTGCCGGAAGCGCCGCACCGCGACCCATGCGAGGAACCCGCCCGCCACAAGCATGAGCTCCGACAGGAACTCATCCGGCTGGCCCGCGTGCGCGAGCAGCCCGGAGCGAACCAGCGTGTCCGTCTTACGTCGACCTCCTCTTCGGCCGGGTCGCGATGGCCACGACCGCCACGATCAGGGCGACCAGGCCGACCACGATCCCGATGATCCCGACGGTCTTCGCGCTGTTCGCCGCGTCCTGCGCGGACGAGGCCGCGGCCTCGAGCCGGGGCGTCTCGGCCTCGATGCGGCCCGCGAGCTCCGTGAGCGTCGGGTTCCGCGTGGGGTACTCGAGCGTCGACGGAGACTGAACGGTGTCGAACGTCGTCGGCGACGAGGTGAACGTCTTGTCGATCGGCGTCTTTCCGATCTTCCCCTGGACGTGGATCGTGTACTTCCCAGGCTGCGTCGGGAAGAAGGCTCCGCGATAGTCGCCGGGAGACCCGCCGGAGTCCTCGTCGAAGTTCTCTTCCATCGAGACCGGCTTCGGCTGAGCGCTTCCGAACGCGATCGTCGCATCGAGCGTGTCTGCCGCGCTGTCGATCCCCTTTCCGGACGCCGTGTCGTGGATGATCACCTCGACGCTGTTCGCGTTGCCGACGTATGCGGGTTCGGTCCCGAACCCGATCGCGACGGTGTAGGGGCCATCCTTGAACTCGGCGTGCGCGGACGCCACCGTCGCGGGAAGAACGATCGTCACCGCGGAGACGGCGACGACTCCGAGGAGCTGGGTCAGTCGTTTCGCATGCAATCGGATCACTCCATCCAGATGTGCTCGAACCCTTTGACCGCACGCGGACTCGCATGCTGCCTGCGGTCGTGCTTTGGGGAGGGGCTACCTGGGAGGAGGACCGCGCGTGGGGATCGCGCGGTGGTGCCGCTCGGACCGAACGAAAGGAGAGGGAGGAGCCGTGACGACGAGCGTCGGACGCACATGCGGAGGCGCGACCGCGCGTTCGCCCGCGGCAGCTCCCGCCCGATGGAGGAGCGAGACGAGCGCCGCGCCGCCGAACGCGAGCAGCAGTTGCACCGCAACGCCGAGGAAGAGGATCCCGTGCGTCGCGACCCCGGCGACCGGAGCTCCGGCCGCGATGCGCTCGGCGAACTCCATGAGGACGAAGATCGAAACCTGGGCCGCCGCGAGACGAAGGAACGTCGTCGATCTTCCGGGCGCCTCCAGGTCGCGCCGGCTCATCGACCGGAGGAACAGGCCTCCGACCGCGGCGAGGGCCGCCAGCAACACCAGGTGCGCCGTCGTCGGGAGGTATACGTGGCCCGTCCTCGCGAGGAGCGTCGCGCGTTCCGTCGCGGAGGGGAACGCGAGGCGGTAAACGAGCTGATGGCCGAGCACGACGGCGAGCGCCGCCAATGCCGCCGTCGGGAACACCGGCAGGCGCGACTCGGGCGCGCGCGACGCCTTCATGACACGGAGTTTAGCCCCGGCTCACGACAGCGGAGGCGCTCCACAGCCAGCTCTCAGCAATCCGGCGAGCACGTGTCCGAGATCTTCTTGGAGTAGTTCGACGGGATCCGGTTCGGCTGCTCGGCCTGGGTTCCGTACGTGAGCACGATGTCCTCGTGCTGTTTGAGCGGGATCGCACGCGGATCGCCGCTCCAGGACTTCCCGTCGACGTAGGCATGGAGCTGGTTCTGTCCGGCATCGCACAACCCCCCGACGCAGGTCGACGTCAGTCGGACGCCCCAGACGTCGAAGAACTCCCCGAGGTTGAAGTCGCGGACCGTCGGGGACTCCACGTGGATGATCCCCGAGTCGTCGTGGGTGTGCAGCGACGTGAGGAACCCCGCGGTCTGGTTGATCCCGATCGATGCCGGAACCGGAACGGGCTTCCCGTGATCCAAGATCTGCAGAAGGTCGTGGTTGTGGAGCGTGGCGGACATCTGCGACGACGCGGGCAGCCCGAGGATCCGGAGTCGCTCTCGGAGGTCCGCGAGCTCGGGCGGCCACGGAGGCGGACCGGTCTGGATCCCCGGCAGGGGCGACTCCGTGGAGGAGTCGGAGGACGACCCTGGATTCACCACGAGGAGAGCGATCACGACCAGCACGCCGACGCCGATCGCGCCGGCTAGTCCGAGCTGCCAGAGACGCCGGCGCCGCGCCTGCTCTTTGACGATCCGCTGCCGCTCGCGTTGGGTGGCTTCGCGGCGCTCCTTCTTGGTGCGTCCTTCCATCCGATCGGACGCCTCGGAGCGGACCGCGTCAGGCGGTGATGTAGGGATGCGACGGCTTCGGGATGCCGGTCACGCTCCCCGAAGGCGCCGCCGCGTTCATCAGTACGGTGCGGCCGAGCGGGATGATGGCTCCGGTGACCCGAACCCAGTCGTCCGCCTGGAACTTTCCGACCGGCGCGTCGACGACGTGAACCTGGATCGTCTGCGCGTCGGCGATGCAGCAGGTGATGTAGTACCGGGTCAGCAGGAACTCTCCGGCGGGGTTGCCCGGTATCGGAGTCACGAAGCCCACGAACGTCGCCTCGTCGCCTGCGCGAGCGGCGAGGGCCTTCGCTCCTTCCCGCGACGTCTGCGCCGCCGCGACGTCGACGAGCGTCAAGGCTCCGTTCGCGATGTCGGTGGAGGATGCGCTCACGCCAGCCGCCACGAACGGCCGCTTCGTGGCGGCGAACGAGGACAGCGTCGCCGGCGGCAAGACGAGCAGTGCGACCACCGGCAAGACCATGACGCCGAGGATCCATGCCTCCCGGATGTGCAGCGGCTCCGGCTCCTCCGCGCGGAGGGAGAACAACCGCCCGATCGCGGCCGCGGTGAGCAGCACTGCGCCGACCGGCACGACCCACGAAGTCCGGTTGGAAAGGTAGAGCTGCGTCCGGCCCGTGAGGAGCACGAACCAGAACAAGACGGCCCACGCGAATAGGACGATGGCGCTCGCGAGCCGGATCGGGCTGACGCCCCGGCCCGATCTGACCGGTGGTTCGCTGACGTGCCGCGGAGGAGCGAGGGTCGTGCTCATCGTCGATACCCCATCGGGAGACTCATCCCCAGATCACCGAGATCCATAGCGTACCCACCAGGGTGACCGCGGTCACCGTCACGAGCACCATCCGGAAGAACCCCTTGTTGTA
>JBJMLP010000148.1:0-6970 GCA_045805245.1 Actinomycetota bacterium
ACACTATATCCATACAACACGCTCTACCAATAAGAACTGCCGCGAGCTCATCCCGGGAGGGGCGCCCACGGCTCGCCGTCGCGCGTCGCGCGGACGCCCTCCCGCACGAAAGCGAACGACGCGAACTGGCCGCCTTCGCTCTCCAGCGCGTCGCGGACCTCCGCCTGTCGCTCGGACGCGCAGGCGAGCAGGAGGTATCCGCCGCCGCCCGCTCCGCAGATCTTTCCGCCGCTCGCGCCCGCGTTCCGCGCGAGCGCGAAGAGGCGCTCGATCGGCGTCTCGTCGGCGATGTGCGGATTCATCTGCTTCTTGCTCGCGTAAGCCTCGTCGAGCAGCGAGCCGAGTTCCACGACGTCGCCGCGCTCGAGGGCCTCGCGCATGCGGTACGCGAGCTCGTGGAGCTGCTTCATGCCGAGGAGCGTCTCCTCCCGGCCCTCGCGGAACATCCGAAGCTGGGTGTCGATCAGGCCGAGGTTCGTTCGGACCGTTCCCGTGTAGCAGAGCAGCAACTGTTCGTGCAGCCGCCCGAGCGCCTCGTCCGAGAGCGACAGCGGCGTCACAGCGATGCCGGCGTCGGAGAACTCCAGGAGGTTGAAGCCGCCGAACGCTGCCGCGTACTGGTCCTGCTTGCCTCCCACGATGCCCGCATCCTCGCGCTCGATCTCGTAGCAGAGCTCCGCGAGCTCGCTGGAGCGAAGCGCGGTTCCCTGCAGGGCGGCGAGCGCACCGGCGAGGGCGGTCGTGAGCGCGGAGGAGCCTCCGAGGCCGCTTCCGGCCGGAGCGTCCGAGCGAACCTCCATGTCGATCCCGCTGGCGACGCCGAACCGCCGCACCGCGGCTTTCGCGAGATCCATCACGCCGTCGAGCGGCGGAGGAGCATCCAGGCGGAAGTCGACGACGTGCCCGAGATCGAGGGAGCGGATCCGCACGCGGTCGTCTTCCCGCGGAGAGATGGAGACGTGGGCGCGGTGGTTGATCGTCGCGGAGACGACCGCGCCGCCGTGCTCGCGGTAGTAGGCGGGAAAGTCCGTGCCGCCGCCCACGAAGGAGACCCGGAGCGGTGCTGCCGCGCTGATCAGCGGCTCGGTGCGAACGGTTTCGGACTCCATCGCGTCGACGAGTCTAGGAGCCGCCGGCGTGCGGCGGCCACATGCTGCTCGGGGAGGTCAGGCGACGAAGCGGCTGATGCGGCGGCGATCCTGTTCGGTCAGGCCCCCCCACACGCCGTACCGCTCCCCGTTCTTCAGCGCCCACGCGAGACAGGTCTCCCGGACCGCGCACGCGGAGCAGAAGTCGAGAGCGTCTCCGGCCTCCTCCTCCGAGGTCGGAAAGAACAGGTCGGGGTCGATGCCGTAGCAGGCGGCCTCGCGTTGCCAGTGATCGGGAGGCGCGGGATCGTCGGGCAGGTTCCGTACGTCGACGTGTCGAACCAGCATGGCGGGGTCTCCATC
This sequence comes from Actinomycetota bacterium, assembly GCA_045805245.1. GTDB lineage: Bacteria > Actinomycetota > UBA4738 > UBA4738 > JBJMLN01 > JBJMLN01. The sequence continues at coordinate 1,452 of JBJMLP010000148.1, forward strand.
CCGATCGGCGATATCGACTCCGTCGCATTGGGCCGCGCGGAGATCCCTGTTTCTAACAGAGGTCGCGTCGACAACGGAAGGGCGTTCCGGAAACCTGTTGCGGTTCCGCGTTCTCCGAACCGTCGAAACGGCGACCAGCGGTCACGTTTCGTTCAGGGCACGGCGCTCGAGCGAGGTGCCGTCCGCCAGCGAGAGCCCGGCGCGCGAGGAGTTCCACCGAACCCGCGCGATCAGCATCGTTCCGCCGTCCGCAACAGCCGTGCTCGTGATCGTTCCGACCGGCGCGCCGCCTGCATACACACCGTCGCCGCGGCCGGCCTGCGTCGCGGCCCGCAGCGCGAGCAACGTCGTCTGCGGGTGACCGAGGTTGCGCACCTTCGCCACCGACTCCTGCCCCAGGAAGCAGCCTTTGGTGAAGTCGATCGCGGTCTCGAGCGCGGCTTCGGCGGGGAGTGCTCCCGGGCCGTAGTCCGTGCCGAATCGGGGGATCCCGGCCTCCACCCGCCGGCGCTCGAGCGATCCTCCGTCCGCTGCCGGCATCGAGGACGAGAGGGACCGAGCGACCTCCGGAGCGGTTGCGCGGTCGGCGAGGAGGTCGAACCCCGTTCCGAGGATCGAAGGGCTCACCGCTCGGAGGTCGCCGGGGACCGGGGGCCGTTCGACGCCCACCACGGAGAAGACCACCAGGCGCTCGGTCGCGTCCGCGAGCTGAACGTCGGAGGAGAGGACGTAGCGCGCGAGCAGGGCGTCGATCGGTTCCGGCTGCTCGATGTTCTGGAGGAGCAGAAGGGCCGCGCCCTCTCCCGGATCGGCGACCGTGAAGTCGGCGCGGATGCGCCCGGTCGGCGTGAGCAGGAGCGATCGCGTCGCCTTTCCGGGCCCGAGCGATCCGACCGGGCCGGTCACGAGATCGTTCAGCCACCCGCGCGCGTCGGAGCCCCCCACCTCCACGACCCGGAGGTCGTGGTGTTCCACGAAGCCCGGGGAAGCCTCCGAGGTGCTCATCCCTGAGAGGATAGGTGCGCGTGGACATCCCGAGGACGCTCCTCGTCACCGACGACTATCCGCCGCGGGTCGGCGGGATCCAGCGGACGCTTCACAGCCTGATGCGCGAGCTTCCGCCGGACCGCGTCTCCGTGCTCGCGCCGGCATGGCCGGGGAGCGAGGAGTTCGACGCTGCGGAGCCCTACGAGATCCATCGGGCGCCGAAATACATGTGGCCCGGTCGCTCGACCCGCGCCCGGTTGAACGACGTCGTCGCCGCAACCGGGGCGGAGGTGGCCCTCTTCGGCGACGTGTTCCCGCTGGCGATCTACGGACCGATGCTCGCGAAGCAGGGGATCCCCTACGTCGTGGCGGCCCACGGGTTCGACTACTGGCTCTCCTTGACGCCCGGCGCGGCGCAGCTCGTCCATCGCGCGACCTCCCGCGCGTCGCGTGTCGCGGTGATGTGCAGCGCGTTCATCGCGCGCGTCGTGCGGACCGCGGTTCCTGCCCGTGTCCCGGTCTCGGTGATGTATCCGGGAGCCGACGTCCACCGGTTCCATCCGGATCTCCCCACCGACGAGGTTCGGAGGCGGCACGGGATCGCGCCGGACGACCCTCTCGTCGTCTGCGTCAGCCGGCTCGTTCGGCGCAAGGGTCAGGACGTCCTGATCGCGGGCATGCCGACGATCCGCCGGCGAGCGCCCGGTGCGCGTCTCCTGATCGTGGGTGGCGGCTCGTACCGGGACTCGCTCGAGCGCATGGCGGCATCCGCCGAGCCGGGGACCGTCCTGTTCGCCGGGGAGGTGAGCGACGACGAGCTGCCGAGCTACTACGCCGCCGGCGACGTCTTCGCGATGCCGTGCCGGACGCGTCTCGGCGGCCTGGAGGTGGAGGGCTGGGGCAACGTCTTCCTGGAGGCCGCTGCCTGCGGACGGCCCGTCGTCGCGGGGAACTCCGGAGGCGCTCCCGAAGCGGTGGAGGACGGCCTGACGGGACTCGTCGTCGACGGCGGGCATCCGGGCGCCGTGGCCGAGGCCGTCGGAGGCCTCCTCGCCGACCCGGACCGCGCGAACGCGATGGGGAAAGCCGGACGCGCTCGGGTGGAGCGGAGGTACACGTGGCCGCACGCGGCGGCGCTGCTGGCGAAGTGGCTCCGCGAGGCCGCCGGGCGCTAGCGCGCTACCGGAGGAAGAACGGCGGGCTCGCCATCAGGTGACTGGCGACGATCGCGATCACGTAGCCGGCGAACAGCAACAATCCCGTCGCGACGTGGAGGTTCACGCCGACGCCCATGGTCGGCATCAGCGCGTACGGGTCGTCGTAGGACTGGCGCATGCCCCGGTACACCTTCAACGCCATCGGGATCGTGAGCAATGCGATCAGCGTCGGCCGCACGATGATGCCGGTCACGCCTCCGACCGCGATCAGCAGATACGTGAGCGCGATCGACACCGCGTAGAGGTTGATCACCCCGTCCTTCGACAGCCGCACCGGCAGCGTGCGCTTCCCGGCGGCAGCGTCTCCGGCGCGGTCGGGGATCTCGTTCACGTAGAGGACCAGCGCGATGAGGATCGCGACCGGAAGGGAGACGTAGAACGCCTCGAACGTGAACCGTTGCTCCTGCACGTAGGAGGCGCCGAGCACCATGATCGGGCCGAAACCGAGCGCCACGCAGATCTCTCCGAGGCCGCGGTGGACCAGGCGGAACGGCGGAGCCGTGTACGCGATGCTGATCGCCACTCCCGCGACTCCGATCCCGAAGATCGGCCAGAAGCCGCGCGTGAACGCGAGCACGAAGCCGATCACGATCGCGATGCCGTAGAAGAGCGCCGAAAGCATCACCATCTGCCGGAGACTCAACAGGCCGTAGTGGATGACGCGGGAACCGCCACTGAACTGCGTCGGCGTCCGGTTGGCCGCGTCCGCGCCGCTCATCGTGTCGAAGACGTCGTTCGCGATGTTCAGCCCGAGGTGCACGCAGATCGCTCCGACGAGCGTGAGGATCGCCGCCCACCACACCGTGTGATGCAGATGCAGCGACGCCACGGCGATGCCGAGGAGCACCGGGATCGCGGCCGCGGTGACGAAGGGGAGTCGCGTCGCGCGAAGGAAGAGCCACCCGCGGGAGAGCTGCGGCTTCACGGTTCGGCCCTGCCGCTCGCTCAGGTCCACGAGATAGCCGTGCGCCTGCGGAACGCTCACCTCCGAGTACTCGAAGAACGGGATCTCCTTCTCGTTCCAGGATTGGGAGCGCTCCGGTGCGAGCTCCAGTCCCGTGTCGGCGCTCCGCAGCGTTCCCCAGAGCGAGACGTAGCGGCGCTCGTCGTAGCCCATCCCCGGTTGCGGGCGAACGTGGCTGAAGATGACGTTCACCTCGCGATCCGGCGTAGGCGCGACGTCTGCGGCGACGCCGTCGAGGACCACGACCCCGCGGGCGGTGTCGGTTCGATAGCCGGTCGCCACGCCGAGCGGATACCCCTCCGCGTCGACCGTGACGAGGACCGCGTGCTCGTACTCCAGGTCGAGGCGGCCGAGCGTCTCCGAGTCGACGGCCATCAGCCGACCTCGGCCGCCTCGAGCACCCTCGGAGGAACGTCGGTGCGGCCGTCCTCCCAATAGAGGGCTCGCCGGGGCCGGACCTCGATGATGATCCGCTCCCAGAAGAGCGGCAGCGCGACGCGCTTCGCGTAGAACGCCTGCACGATCGGCTCCTTAGCCGTCCACAGCGGCAGGAGCCGCTCCCAGTCCGTGTGGAGATCCGTCTCGTGGAGGGTCGCCTCTCCCTGGACGGTGACGCGGCCCCGGAGCGGCTCTCCGTGGACGGCGTTCCGATCCGTGACGGAGACGGAGACCTTGGGGTTCCGACGGACGTGATCGAGCTTCTTGGAGAACAGGATGCTCGAGGTCATGAAGATCTTCTCGCCGTCGTAGAGCGGGATCATCGGGTGGGTCACCGGGACGCCGCGCGCGTTGACGGCCGAGAACTCGCACACGAGCGCGGCGTTCAGGATCTCCTCGACCTCGGGTGGCAGCACTCCCATGGCGCTCCGTTCTCGGATCCGTGGCGAACGATCCGGACGCATGCTTCGAACCACTATTCAATCAGGCTCGGAGGAACCGCGCCCGGGCCGGAGTAGGCTCGAACGCGCATGTCGCAGCCATCGGAACGCCGCTGCCCGAACTGCGGGGCGCTCGTCGGCGAGAGCGCCGAATGGTGCGGGCAGTGCTTCACCGATCTCCGCTCTCCACAGATCTCGCGCGCCGAGGCGGAGCCGCGCATCGAGGTTCCCGTCGGGGTGACCGGCGCCGATCAGCCGAACGGTCACCAGCCCGGCACCCGGGAGGCCGCCGGCGGAGAGACGCCCGCTTCGACGGAGCTCTCGGACGCGGGGTGGCCGTGCGCGGTCTGCGGACGGAGGAACCCGATGGAGGTCAACCTCTGCCTCTCCTGCGGAACGGCCTTCGGTCAAGGGTTCGACGAGCCGGAGGAGCGACCGAGCGTCTCGCCGGGCTCGGCGGTCAAGTGGTCGCTCCTGTACCCCGGTCTCGGCCACCTGAAGGCCGGGAGGACGGTCGACGCGATCGCTCGCGGGATCGTGTTCACGTGGCCCTTCGTCACGGGGCTGCTGTTCCTCTCCGCGCATCCGACGGGACGGCTCGGCGTGATCGGGGCGCTCGGCATGACGTTCCTCGCGGCTGCGGTGCTGCTCTACATCGGGATCGCGATCGACGCGGGCCGCGTCGCGGAGGGCGACGACCCGATGATCTCCAATCGTGCGCTGCTGTGGATCGCCGCGGGCATCGTCTTGTGCTCCGTCGCGTCGGCCGCCTTGATCGGCCTGTCCGGCATGTCGACGTTGAAGAGCAATGGCTGAGCACGCGGAAGGAACGATCACGATCGAAGCGCCTCCCGAGGAGGTGATGGACGTCATCACCGCGTACGAGGCGTATCCGGAGTGGGCGGGCGTGGAAACCGTCCGCGTCCTGGAGCGGGGTCCCGGCGACCTCGCGACCCGCGTCGCCTTCGAGGTCGACGTGCCGGTCCTCGGGAAGGCTTCCTACACCCTCGCCTACCGCTACGCGCCGGGTGACCTCGGCCTCTCCTGGTCGACGACGGAGGCCCGCGGAGCGGTCCGCGAGCTCCACGGCGAGTACCTCCTGAACGAGGTGGACGACGAGACCGAGGTCACGTACCGCCTCTCCGTGGAGCTCGGCGTGCTCGTTCCGGCGATGCTTCGAACCGAGGGCGCCAAGCGCGTCATCGCGGCCGCCCTGAAGGGGCTGAAGGAGCGCGTCGAGAACCGGTAGCGCCCACTCCGTCCGGCGCGCATCCCGCTAGGCTTGAACGCGATGCGGGTGCTCCTGTTCACCGGGAAAGGCGGGGTCGGAAAGACGACCGTGGCCGCCGCGACCGCCGTCCGCGCCGCGGAAGCCGGAAAGCGCACCCTGGTGATGAGCACGGACCCGGCCCACTCCCTCGCCGACTCCTTCGACATGGAGATCGGATCCCACGCATCGATGCTCGGCTCCAA
>JBJMLP010000149.1:0-8797 GCA_045805245.1 Actinomycetota bacterium
AACGAGCACGACTCCGAGCGGATCGCGGGGCTCCTGACGTCCGACGGGATGGTCGCGACGGAGGACGCCGCGGACGCCGAGGTGGTCGTTCTCAACACCTGCGCGATCCGCGAGAACGCGGACAACCGCCTGTACGGCAACCTCGGTCGTCTCCGCCCCCTGAAGGCGGCGAATCCGCGCATGCGGGTCGTGGTGGCCGGCTGTCTCGCGCAGAAGGATCAGGGGCGCATCCAGGAGCGCGCTCCGTGGGTCGACGTCGTCGTCGGCACCCACGCGCTCCCCGGCCTCCTGGAGCTCCTCCGACGCGCCGATGCGGAGGGGCCGCAGATGGACGTGCGCGAGGCGACGGAGGTGTTCCCCTCCGCGCTGCCGGCCCGGCGCGAGGTCGCCCACCACGCTTGGGTGTCGATCGCCGTCGGGTGCGACAACGCGTGCACGTTCTGCATCGTGCCGCTCGTGCGCGGCCCGCAGCGTTCCCGCTCGATCGGCGACGTCCTCGCGGAGGTGCAGTCGCTCGCGACCTCCGGCGTCGTGGAGATCACGCTCCTCGGCCAGAACGTCAACACGTTCGGCCGCGACCTGACGGTCCCGGGTTCGGGGCGGCGCCCGCTGTTCGCCGAGCTCCTTCGCGCGGTCGACTCGGTCGAGGGGATCAGGCGGATCCGCTTCACGAGCCCGCACCCGCACGACTTCACTCCCGACGTGATCGAGGCGATGGCGGAATGCGACGCCGTGTGCGAGCACATCCACTTCCCGTTGCAGAGCGGATCCGACCGCGTCCTCGCATCGATGCGGCGCTCCTATCGATCGGGGCGGTATCTCTCCTGGCTGGAACGGATCCGCGAGGCCGTGCCGGACATCGCCGTGACCACCGACATCATCGTGGGGTTCCCCGGCGAGACCGAGGAGGACTTCCGGGCGACGCTCGACGTCGTGGAGCGAGCGCGCTTCGACCAGGCCTACACGTTCCAGTACTCGCCGCGTCCCGGAACCTCCGCCGCGGACTTCGACGCGCAGGTGCCGAAGGAGGTCGTGCAGGAGCGATTCGAGCGTCTGCTGGAGCTCCAGGAGCGGATCTCGCTCGTCTCCAACGAGGCGCTCGTCGGTTCGACTGTCGAGCTCCTGATCGAAGGCGAGGGTCGGAAGGGAGGCACCCAGGGACGTACCCGCACCAACAAGGTCGTGCACGTCGACGGTGCCTTCCCGCCCGGAACGTTCATCGATGCCGAGATCGTCGCCGCCCATCCGCATCACCTGAGCGGCGTCGCCCATGCCGAACGGCGGACGCCCGTCCCGATCTGATGCCGGAGGGGCCGAACGGCGAGGCCGGGCCTCCGCTCCACGACCCGCTGCGCGCGCTCGTGGGAACGACCGCTTCGGGCAAGACCGAGCTCGGGATCGCGGTCGCGGAGCGACTCGGTTCCGCCCGGAACGTGGAGATCGTCTCGGTCGACTCCATGCTCGTCTACCGGGGGATGGACATCGGCACGGCGAAGCCGACTCGGGAACAGCGCGCGCGCGTCCCTCACCACCTCCTCGATCTGGTGGACCCGCAGGAGCCGTTCTCGGTCGCGGAGTTCCAGCGGCACGGCCTCGTCGCGCTCCGGGAGATCTCCGCTCGGGGCGCCGCACCCCTCCTCGTCGGCGGGTCCGGTCTGTACTTCCGCGCCCTGGCCGATCGCCTCGAGTTCCCCGGGACCGATGCGGCCGTGAGGGCCGAGCTCGAGACGGTCGCGAGCGCCGTCGGGCCGGAGCGACTCCACGAGCGGCTCGCGGCGTTCGACCCGGCCGCCGCGGACCGGATCGACCCCGCGAACGCGAGGCGCACGGTCCGCGCCCTCGAGGTCGCGGCGGTGACCGGACGGCCGTTCTCGTCGTACGCCACCTCGTGGGATCGCTATCCGAGCTCGAACGCGCGGGTCGCCGGGATCGACCTGCCCGCGGAGATCCTCGACGATCGCGTCGCCCGGCGCGTCGATGCGATGGTCGCGGGCGGGTTCGTGGAGGAGGTCGAAGAGCTCGTTCGGCGCGGCGTGGGAGCATGGCTCACCTCGAGCCAGGCCATCGGGTACGCTGAGATGACGCGCCACCTGAACGGCTCGTGCACGTTGGACGAGGCGATGGAGGGAACCGTCCGACGCACCCGCGTGCTCGCGCGACGGCAGCGCGCCTGGTTCCGCCGGGATCCCCGGGTGCGGTGGTTCGAAGCCTCCGACCCGGCGTCGCTGCCGGAGGAGATCGCGAGGTACCTGTCGGATGGATGAGCTTCGGTTCGCGAAGTACCACGGAACCGGGAACGACTTCGTCCTCATCGAGGATCTCGAGGACCGTCTGCGTCTTCCTCCGGCCCTGATCGCCGCGATCTGCGACCGGCATCTGGGTGTGGGAGCCGACGGCGTGATCCGCGTGACGCGCTCACGCGACGCCGGGTTCTTCATGGACTACTCGAACGCCGACGGAAGCGTCGCGGAGATGTGCGGCAACGGGATCCGCTGCGTGGGCAAGCTCCTGTTCGAGCGTGGTCACACGCAGGAAAGAACCTTCGAGGTGGACACGCGCGCGGGCCGCAAGCGGCTCGACCTCGACGTGCGGGACGGACGGGTCGACTCGGTGACCGTCGGTATGGGCGCGCCGGCGTTCACCCGCGGCGAGATCCCGATGCTCGGCCCCGCGAAGGAGTCGTTCCTGCTGGAGCCGTTCGAGGCCTCGGGCCGCACGTTCAAGGCGTCGGCCGTGTCCATGGGCAATCCCCACCTCGTGCTCTTCGTGGAGGAGGATCCGGACGGATTTCCGGTGCGGGAGGTCGGCCCGGTGATCGAACATTCCGAACTCTTTCCGCAGCACACGAACGTGGAGTTCGTCGCCCTCGCGGACGGGGAGCTCCGGACGCGCGTTTGGGAGCGCGGCGTCGGAGAGACGATGGCGTGCGGAACGGGTGCTTGCGCGGTCGCCGTCGCGGCGAACGAAGCGGGTCTCGTTCCGGAGCGAGCGACGGTCCGGTTCCCGGGTGGAGCGCTCGATGTGGAGCGGCTCACCGACGGAACCGTGGATCTCACGGGCCCGGCCGAGCACGTCTTCGACGGCGCGCTCGATGCGGATTGGCTCGCGCGTCGCGGCGTCCGGAGCGACTCGTGAGATCCGCCGACCGGATCCGAACGCTGCCGCCGTACCTCTTCGCCGAGCTCGACAAGAAGCTCGCCGCGAAGCGCGAGGCCGGCGCGGACATCATCTCCCTGGGCGTCGGTGATCCGGATCTGCCCACCCCCGACGCGGTCGTCGAGGCGATGCGTGAGGCCGTCGGCAACCCGGCGACGCATCGATATCCCTCCTACTACGGCAGCCCGGAGTTCCGCGAAGCCGTCGCGCGCTGGTATCGGAGACGGTTCGGCGTCGAACTCGATCCACAGGACGAGGTCGTCGCGCTGATCGGGTCCAAGGAGGGTCTCGGGCACCTGTCGTTCGCGTTCATCGATCCGGGCGACGAGGCGCTCGTGCCCGACCCGGGCTATCCCGTGTACGGCGTCAGCACGCGGCTCGCGGGCGGCGCGCCGGTATCCCTTCCCATGCCGGCGGAGCGCGGGTTCCTCCCGGATCTTTCCGCCGCGCCGGTGACGGAGCGAACGAAGATCCTGTGGCTGAACTTCCCGAGCAACCCCACGGCGGCGGTCGCCGACCTGGAGACGCTCTCGGAGGCGGTGGCCTTCGCGCGGGAACACGATCTGCTCCTCGCGCACGATGCCGCCTACTCCGAGATCACCTTCGACGGGTACGTCGCGCCCTCGGTCCTCCAGGTTCCCGGAGCGAAGGACGTCGCGATCGAGTTCAACTCCCTTTCGAAGTTCTCGAACATGACGGGCTGGCGGATCGGAATGGCGGTCGGCAACGCGGAGGCCCTGCGCGCGCTCGGCGTCGTGAAGACGAACCTCGACTCGGGCGCGTTCACGGCGGTTCAGCGGGCGGGGATCGTCGCGCTCGACGCACCGCCGGATCACTTGGACGAGCTCCGAGCGGTCTATCAGCGGCGACGCGACGTCGTGATCGAGACGCTGAACGGCCTCGGCTGGTCGCTGAAGCCTCCGCTCGGCTCGATCTACGTGTGGCTCCCGACCCCGGACGGCCGGACTTCGGCGGAGTTCGCGGACCTGCTCCTCGACGAGGCCGGCGTGTTCGTCGCGCCGGGCACGGGATACGGCGATGGCGGAGAGGGCTACGTTCGCATCTCGCTCACGGTCTCCGACGACCTGCTCGGTGAGGCGATGGACCGGATCGCTCGCGCGATCGGCGGATGAGCGTGCCGGAACGAGGCAAGCACAAGCGGACCGTCCTCGAGTCTCCGCTCTCCGCGACGTGGCGGCGACGCGAACGCGAGCGCGCGGTGCTCGTCGGCGTGGGCCGCGGGATGGGCGAGGAGCAGCTGGACGAACTCGCAGCACTCGCCGACACGGCCGGTGCCGAACCCGTCGCCCGGATCGTGCAGAGCCGGAACGACCCGGACCCCGCGACGTTCGTCGGCAAGGGCAAGATCTCAGAGATCCACGACGCCGTGCACCGGCGGAACGCCGACAGCGTGATCCTGGACGACGAGCTGTCCGCCGGACAGCTCCGCAACCTGGAGGAGCGCCTCGGCACCAAGGTGGTCGACCGAACCGCGCTGATCCTCGACATCTTCGCGCTGCACGCGCGCTCGCGCGAAGGGAAGGCGCAGGTGGAGCTCGCGCAGCTGAACTATCTATTGCCGAGGCTGCGCGGTTGGGGAGAGGCGATGTCCCGTCTCGGCGCCGGCATCGGAACGCGCGGACCCGGCGAGACGAAGCTCGAGGTCGACCGCCAGCACATCAAGCGACGGATCACTCGGCTGAAGCGCGACATCAAGGACCTGGAGCGCACCCGCTCCGTCAAACGCTCGCGCCGGGAGTCCTCGGGGGTTCCGCAGATCGCGATCGCCGGATACACGAACGCCGGAAAGTCGACCCTGATGAACGCGTTGACGAAGGCGGAGGTGCTCGTCGCGGACCAGCTGTTCGCGACGCTCGATCCGACGACGCGCCGCATCACGCTTCCCGGTGGCCGGTCCGCAACCCTGTCCGACACCGTCGGGTTCGTGAGCAAGCTCCCGCACGACCTCGTAGAGGCTTTCCGGTCGACCCTGGAGGAGGTCACGCTCGCCGACCTGATCGTGCACGTCGCCGACGCCTCCTCGCGGGACGTGGAGGCGCAGGTACGAGCGGTCCGAAGCGTCCTCGAGGAGATCGGGGCCGGAGAGATCCCGGAGGTGCTGGTGCTCAACAAGGCGGATCTCCTGACGGCCGAGGAGATGGAACCCGTCCGCAGGAGGTTCCCGGGTGCCTGCGCCATCTCCGCAGCGAACGGGACGGGCGTCGAGGAGCTCGCGGCGCACCTCGCCGAGGCGCTTCCGGCGCCGCCTATCGAGGTGACGGTGCTCGTTCCGTACGGCCGCGAGGACGTCGTCGCTCGCCTGTACCGGACGGGAGAGGTCGACGAGCACGAGGAGACCGAGACGGGAACCCGCCTGCGTGCGCGCATCCCGGAACGAGAGCTCGACGGCGTCCGAGAGCTGCTGCTGCGTCCCGTGCGGCGGGAGACCTCCGCCGCGCCCTAGCCTCGGGCTACGCCGGGCCTCCTCCGAGGCTCCAGAGATCGGTGTCCGCCCACGACCCGGTGATCACGTGGTCGGGATCCTGCTTCCGTTCCTTGGTGAAGCGAAGCGCGAGCAGCTGCAACCGGACCGTGAGCGGGATCTGCTGCAGTACCGGATGGAGGTCCGCGGTGTCGCGGACGGAGCTCACCGGGACACCCGCCCCCGCCGCCGCCCGCTCGACCGCGCCGAGCATGCCGGCCGGGTCGGGCGGACCGACCGAGACGACGCGGTCCTTCGACGACAGCGGCACGGCCGAGCCGTGCAGCAGGTACTCCGTGTCGTATCCCTCGGCGGGGAATCGCGCGGCCTCGCGCACCTTGAGCGCCCCCTCGCGCGCCGTCACGGATCCCGGGCCGCTCCCGAAGATCACCAGAAGTCGCTCGGGCTGCGGGATGTCGTCGACGCCGGGTTCCTCGAGTGCAGCTCTCACGGTGTCCGGCACTCGGCGGATCTGCTCGTCGGTGATCGCGTCGGCTCCCATGCCGTGCGCGAGCTTCGCGAGGACGATGAGTGCCGTCGTGTAGCTCACGGTGTACGTCTCGGAGGTCTCCTTCGGCACGGTCTCGATCGCCTCCGGAAGCCCTCCTCCCTGACGGGTGATCGAGATGACGCGCAGTCCTCCCTCCAGCGAGTGACCCCGAGCGGTCTTCGCGAACGAGGTTTCGGCGCCTGCGTTGTGGCTGATCACGATGATGCCGTCGTTCGGCGCGACCCCGGGCGTCCAGGTGACGAACTGCATCGACGGCACGGCCTGCGCGGAACGCCCGGCCTCCTGGAGCATCGCGGCCCCGAGCTCTGCGGCGTGGAGGCTCGTTCCCGTTCCGACGAGCCATAGGCGGCGTGCGCGCTGGAGGCGTTCGACCGCGCTATGGATCTGGGCGTGCTCGATGACGCGTTCGAGCTCTTCGGGCTGAGAGCGGATCTGCCGTTCCAGGTTGCTGACGCCGTCGTTCGCCACGGGGCCTACCTTTCGTGATCGCGGGACGGCTCAGAGCTTACGGAGAACGGCGACCACCTTGCCGAGGATGCGGCCCTCGGGGTCCATCGGGAACGGTGACATCGAGGGATTCTCCGGAACGAGCTCGACCGCCCCGCCCCGGCGATGGAGACGCTTGACGGTGGCCTCCTCCTCCGCCGGGCCCGGGAGGAGTGCCGCGACGATGTCGCCGTCGTCGGCGTCGTCCTGGCGGCGGATCACCACCACGTCGCGATCGAGGATGCCGGCGCCGGTCATGGACTCTCCCTCGACGCGGAGCGCGAAGTGGTCGACGCCGTCCGCGAAGCCGACCGGAACGGTCAGGTACTCCTCGACGTTCTCCTCCGCGAGCAGGGGGGCGCCCGCCGCGATCCGGCCCACCAGGGGGATCGCGACTCCCTGAGCCGGCTGCTTTCCGTCCGCGGCGAGGCCGATCGCTCGTGGCTTCGTCGGAGCCTTGTGGAGCAGGCCACGACGCTCGAGGTTCGCGAGCTGGCTGTGGACGCTCGAGGAGGAGGTGAGGCCGACGGCCTCTCCGATCTCCCGAACGGTCGGAGGGTACCCGCGCTCTCGCACGGTCGTGCCGATGAAGTCCAGGATCCGTCGCTGCCGAGCGGTGATGTCGTCCATGGCTGCCTCCTCCTCGGCCGGACGCTAGCACGGGGAAGTCACGGGTTCAAACATACGTTCGGTTTCGGCCTTGACATCGAACGTCTGTTCGCCATACTAGGCGCATGAGTCGAACGCGTGTTCGCCGTCGCCGGATGGGAGCGTGCCTGGTCTCCCTCGGCGTCCTCGTGACCCTGGGCGGGCCGGTCATCCACGCGATCACTCCGGAGCAGCCGATGCTCGTGTCGCGACACGCCTACACGGTCCGTCCGGGCGACACCGTCTGGCGGATCGCCCAACGGCTGGGATCTCCGGGCTCGGACCCTCGCCCACTCGTCGACGCCATCGTGCGGCAGAACGCTGGCGCCACGACGTTGACACCCGGTCAGACCCTCTCGATCCCCGGCGCCTGAATCGCCGGGCGTTGACGACCGCCGAGAGGCGCACGTACCGTCCCCCACATGTTGTGGTCGGTGGTGCTCTGATGCGATGCCCGTGGTGTCGGAAGACGAATGACCGCGTGGTGGACTCCCGTCCCGTCGAGGGCGGGGAGACCATCCGCCGCCGGCGGGAGTGCCGCTCCTGCAAGCGGCGCTTCACCACCGTGGAGCGGGTCGAATCGCTCGGCCTGAGCGTCGTGAAACGCTCCGGCGTGAGCGAGCCGTACGACCGCGCCAAGGTCGTCTCCGGCGTGCGGAAGGCGATCACGAACCGCCCCATCACGGAGGAGCAGGTCGCCGAGCTGGTGGACCGGGTGGAGGAGCACCTGCGCCGCCGCGGGCCCGAGGTCTCGAGCGAGGATGTGGGCGTCGAGGTCCTCCGCAACCTGGCGAAGCTCGACCAGGTCGCATACCTGCGCTTCGCGAGCGTCTACAAGGACTTCCAGAAGTTGGGAGACTTCGAACGTGAGCTGGGGCGGCTGCAGAAGCAGGACACGGGCCGCCGCCCCTCTCGGTAGGGTCGGCCAGACCACAACATATTGGGGCTGCGTAGCGAGTTTCGTACTATATCTACGTTGAACCTCTTGACGGCCCGGGGGCGGGGGGGAAGAATCACATCCGCGTAACTCCGCAAGGCGTCGGATCGATACGGGGAAGGGGGACGTCGACGTGGCGACCAAGGAACGGGATCTCGAACCAGCGCACGAGGCGCAGACGACCGGGCTCAGCTTCAAGCGCTATTTCACGAGTGCGGACACGCACCCGTTCGATGCCGTCGAATGGGAGACGCGGGACGCCGTGATCCCGAACCTCAAGGAGGGTGGGAACGCCTTCGAGCAGCGCGACGTCGAGTTCCCCGTCGGATGGTCGCAGAACGCCACGAACATCGTCGCCCAGAAGTATTTCCGGGGAACCCTGGGAACGCCGCAGCGGGAGACGAGCGTGCGTCAGCTGGTGAGCCGCGTCGTGGACACGGTGCGCGGCTGGGGAGCGAAGGACGGCTACTTCGCGACGACGGAGGACGCGAGCGCGTTCGCCGACGAGCTGACGCATCTCCTCGTGACGCAGAAGGCCGCGTTCAACTCTCCGGTGTGGTTCAACGTCGGCGTTCCG
>JBJMLP010000150.1:0-3978 GCA_045805245.1 Actinomycetota bacterium
CGGCCGCGGACGCGTCGGGGTCGGCCTGGTCCTCCTCGAGCAGCCGCGCGAGCGCCTCGCGTGCGAGACGGCCCTGATGGCGGAGATAGCGAGCCGTGATGAGCTCCCGCTCGGGATGCGACGCGAGCCATTCGTTCCCACGGGCGAGGAGCTTCTCGATCTCGTCCCGGCTCACCCAGTAGTGCTTGTCGTCGTCCAGCACCGGGAGGAGCACATAGAGGTGTCGCAGCAGGTCGCTCAGTCGCATCGTGGCCGCAAGCCTGAGGTCCACGTAGCGGCTCTCCCCGAGCTCCGCCGGCTCGAGCGGGAGCGGAGTCGCGCTGACGTCGTATCCGAGCGGCTCGAACAGGCGTCCGACCAAGCCCTCGCCTCCATGAGGAACAACCGGGAGGTGCGCCTCCAGGCGGATCGGCGTGTCGCCGAGCTCCGGCCGTTCCTTGCTCCCGCCCGACATCGCGGTGCCGAACACCTTGGAGATCGCGACGCTCAGGAACGAGGAGGCGGCGTAGGGCCGGTCGTTGACGTATTCCGCGAGCGCGAAGCGCGCCGAGGAGCGGCCTCTCCGTACGAGCGCGATCGGATCGAGCTCCACCAGGAGCGCGGCCGTGCACCGCTCCTCCGAGGCTTCGGGGTAGACGACGGTCGCGGACCCGAAGGAAAGGTCGACGGAACGGATCGCGCCCGGATTCTTATGGAGAAGGAATCCCAGATCGGTCGCCGGCGGCGTCGAGCTTGTGATCGTGAGCAGCATGCCGCTCACGGTATCGCGGCGATGGGGACGGAAAGGGGCGAGGGCCCGGGGACGGAGGGGTCGTCCGGGCGCTCGCGCCCTCCGGGGCACATCGGGGGGCGAGGTCCCCGGTCCTTCGCGGCCGGCTCTCGCCTCGAGCACCAGGGAGTGCGGCGAACGTCCGCACGTCGAGACTCTCGCCGCAAGGTGTACGGAGCGTGACCACCGGGTGACGAGGACCTGAAGGGCCTGACGGCAGCTCCCGAACGAACGGCATAGGCTCGGGCTCCGGCGAGCGAGGAGGCCCGAGAGATGGAGATCAGACCGCTCGGCTCGAGCGGCGTGTCGGTGACGGAGATCGGCCTCGGGGGCTGGGAGTTCGAGGGCGAGGAGGAGCGCAAGCCCGCGGCGGTCCGGGCGATCGTCGAAGCCTCGCTGGAGTCGGGCTCCAACTGGCTCGACACCGCCGAGGTCTATCACGACAACCGCAACGAGCTCCTCATCGGAAAGGCGCTCGCCGGTCTCCGAGACGAGCTCGTGCAGTCTTCGAAGGTCGCGCCCCGGCCGGACGGCAGCGGCTTCCGTCCCGACGAGGTCTCCGCGGCCGTACGTGCGAGCCTCGACCGTCTCGCGACCGACCGGATCGACGTCTACTTCCTCCACTGGCCCGACGAGACGGACATTCCGTTGCTCGAGACGTGGGGTGCGATGAGCTCGCTCGTGGACGAGGGACTGGTCCGAGCGATCGGTCTGTCGAACTACACGACCGAACAGATCGAGTCGGCGCACGCGCAGCGGCCGGTCGACGTGATCCAGCAGGGCCTGTCGATGATCGATCACCTGGAGGAGCGTCCCGTGATCGCGCGGTGCGGGGAGCTGGGGATCGGGGCGGTCGTCTACGAACCGCTCGCGAGCGGAGTGCTGACCGGAGCCGTGCGTTCGGGGGAGGACATCAAGGAGAAGTTCGGCGACGACATCGAGGAGTGGCCCTTCTTCCAGCGGCTGTTCGCGCCCGGCCGGATGGAGAAGACGATCGCCCTCGTCGACGGCGTCCGCGCCGTGGCCGAACGTCTCGGAGCGACGATGCCCCAGGTCGCGATCGCATGGGTGCTTGCGCAGCCCGGTGCGACCTCCGCGATCTGCGGAACGCTGAACGCCGACCACGCGCGCGACAACTCCGCCGCCGCGGAGATCAAGCTCTCCGAACAGGACCTCGCGGAGCTGGACGCACTCGTCGCCTCGATCTCGTGAGCGGCGGCGAGTTCCCCGTCGACGGCGTCGAGGTCACGCATCTGTTCGTGGTCCGGGACCTGCAGAAGGCAACGTGGTTCTACCGTGACGTGCTCGGAGCCTCCGTGTACGGGGAGTACGGAGGCACGTCGTGCGTCCTGCAGTTCGTCGGGAACTGGCTCCTGCTCGTGACGGCGGGTCCGCCGACGAAGGACAAGCCCACCGTCACATTCGTCCCGCCGGAGGATCGCGACCGCGTCAGCAACGAGCTGACGCTCAAGCTGCCGGACTGTCGCGCGGCCTACGAGGTCTTGAAGGAACGCGGCGCCGAGTTCCTGACGCCGCCGGTGGAGTACGAGTGGGAGATCCGGGCGTTCTTCCGCGACCCGGACGGCAATCTCCTGGAGATCAGCCAGACGAAGTCACGGTAGCTCAGGTCCGAAAAGCAGCTACTTCGACGAAAGCAGCCCCGCGACGACATTGACGACGACCGCGACCACGGACACGCCGAAGACATAGGAGATCACCGCGTGACGGAGCGCCGCACGCCGGATCGGTCTCGCGGCGAGGTCGGTGTCGGAGACCTGATACGTCATCCCGATCGTCAAGGCCAGATAGCCGAAGTCGCGGTAGTCGGGCGGTCCCTCGCCGTGGAAGTCGATGCCGCCTCCTAGACCGCCGTTCTGGTCGAAGAACAGGCGGGCGTACCGCACCGTGAATACGACATGGACGGCGAGCCAGGAGAACACCACCGAGATCACGGCGACGAGCGTGATCAGCGCCTTCGTCGTGCCGACCTCCCCCGATGCCTTCAGAAGCGCGAGGCCGACCCCGACGAGGCTCACGAGAGCCGCCATCACGAGGATGATGTGCGCGGACGCTTCGAAGTCGTCCTCCCGCTTGGCAAGGATCCGTGTCTCCGGTGCTGAGAGCCACCAGGTGTCGAACACGATCCAGGCGATGAAGAGGAGCGCTCCCGCGTCCCAGCCGAGCAAGAGCGCGACCTGCCACGGCGTGAGGAGCGCAGCGACGACGAGCGCGACGCCGGCGACACCCCCGGTCCAGAGGACGCGGCCCATCGCCGCGACGCGCGGCCGCTCCTCGATCGACTTCGGACTCACGCGGCGCAGTGTTGCATATCGATCACCGACGGCAGGAACAGGCCGAACACCGGCCGTCTGATATCTTCGTCTCCTAACCGTTAGGAGGCGAACGATTTCGTCATCCGGTCCTTTCCAGGGCACGGTCACGCGGGAACTGATACACGCGGCCAAGTCGCTCCGAGGCTACTTCGAGCAGGTCTTGGCCGCGGATGGCGAGTCCCTTTCCAACTTCCTCGTCCTCGACGTGGTCGCCAAGGCGGAGGGCAGCACTCAACGCGAGCTCGCGGAGGGCGTCCGGATCGAGGGAGCCACGATGACGCGCCATCTCGATCGGCTCGAGGAGGCCGGGCTCATCACCCGCCGTCGCGATCCGAGCGACCGGCGGGCGATCCTGGTGGACCTCACTCCCGCCGGACGGAGGACCCACACGAAGCTCCGCGCGCGGATGACCGCCGCGCACGACGCCTGCTGGACCGGGATCAACAAGCGGGAACGCGAGATCGTTCGGAGCGTCGCGATGAGGCTGAGCGAGAACGTCGAGGCGCTCTCGGCGGAAAGGAGCGAGGTCGCGAATGGCTGAGTCCTCGAATGCCGTCATCCGGACCGAAGACCTGTCGAAGACCTACCCAACAGGGGTCGCGGCCGTCGACAGCCTCGACATGGAGGTCCAGCGCGGTGAGATCTTCGGACTCCTCGGCCCGAACGGAGCCGGAAAGACCACCACGGTCGGCATGCTGACGACGCGGGTGATCCCGACGGGCGGCCACGCGTGGGTCTCCGGGGTCGACGTCGTCGCCCATCCCGTGGAGACGAAGCGGTTGATCGGCGTCGTCTCCCAGACGAACACGTTGGACCGCAGCCTCTCGGTCTGGGAGAACCTGTATCACCACGGCAAGTACTTCGGGATGTCCTCGA
>JBJMLP010000151.1:0-15016 GCA_045805245.1 Actinomycetota bacterium
ACGCTCCGCTTCGCTCCGAACCTCGCGTGGCGAGATGTGCGCCTTGCGAAGGAGCTCACGGCGAAGCTCGGACTTCCGTGCATCGTCGACAACGACGCGAATACCGCGGCGTGGGGAGAGTTCCGCTTCGGCGCCGGCCGCGATGCCGAGCACATGCTTCTCGTCACCGTCGGCACCGGCATCGGTGGGGGCATCGTCTCCGGGGGGAGGCTCCTCCGCGGCGCGCACGGCTTTGCCGCGGAGATCGGCCACATCGTCGTGGAGCCCGGCGGGCCGCTCTGCGGCTGTGGCAATCACGGATGCTGGGAGCAGGTGGCATCCGGGCGCGCGATCGACCGGCTCGCCGGCGAGGCGGTGCGGAACGACCCGTCCTCGCCGTTCACGAAGCGCTTCGACGGTGACCCGTCGAGGGCGCGTGGAGAGGTGCTCGCCCGCGCCGCGCGCGAGGGCGACGAGACCGCGATCGAGATCTTCCGGCGCGTCGGCTCGCGCCTCGGGGAGGGGATCGCGGGACTCGTGAACGTCCTCGACCCTGGCGTCGTGGTTGTCGGCGGCGGAGCGATGGATGCGGGCGACCTGCTCCTGGAGCCCGCGCGGCTCCGATACGCGGAAGCGGTGGAGGCCGCAGAGGCGCGGCCGGAGGTTCCGATCGTCGCCGCGGAGCTCGGCAAGGAGGCCGGCGCGATCGGCGCGGCGAAGCTCGCGCTCGAGGAGCTCGGGACATGAGGCATCCGCGATGAAGGTCGGCCTCGTCCTTCCGCTCTTCACCGACGACGCGCGGGGCGTCCTCGACTTCGCGAGACGCGCCGAGGCGCTCGGTTACGACGGCGTGTTCGCGTTCGACCATTTCTTCCCGCCGGGAACGTCTCCCGCGCGCCCGTCGCTGGAAGCGTTCACGACACTCTCCGCGGTGGCGGCGTCGACCGAGCGCATCACGGTCGGAACGCTCGTCGCCCGTGCCGTGATCCGGCCCGCGGGACTCCTCGCGAAGATGGCGGCGTCGATCGACACCGCATCGGGTGACCGGATGATCCTCGCGATCGGCTCCGGCGACAGCGTGGACGAGCCGGAGCATCGCGCCTTCGGTCTTCCGCAGCCGGATCTCCCGGAGCGGCGCGCGATCCTCGAGGAAACCGTGCGCGGGGTGCAGGCGCTGTTCTCCGGCGAGACGTGGCCGGGGGGCGAGCACGTTCCGCCGCTCGAGGGACCGCTCATCCCGCCGCCACGCGCGGGAGGTCCTCCGGTGTGGGTCGGCGGTCGCAGCCCGGCCGTCGTGGAGATGGCCGCCCGCATCGCGGACGGATGGAACGTGTGGGGAGCTCCGCTCGATGAGTTCGCGGAGAAGGCGAGACGGCTCCACGCCGCAGCCGAGGCCGCCGGCGGGCGCTCCGTGGAGGCCACCTGGGCGGGCGTCGCGCTCGTCGGAGAGGACGACGGCGAGGCCCGCGCGCTCCTCGAGGCACGGCGCGTCAAGAGTCCGATCGAGTCGAATCTCTGGACGGGGAGCGCCGAGGCGTTCGCCGAACATCTCGGAGACCTCGAACAGGCAGGCGGAACGTGGGCGATCGTGCAAGCGTCCGGCCCGGCGGACCGGATCGACGTGATCGCGTCGAGGGCGCTCGCGCCGCGAGCCTGAGCCGCCATGAGCGACCGCAAGCTCACCCGTGCGAAGCGCGAGCTGCGCGATCGAATGAAGACGGCGCGCGACGCGATCGATCCGCATCGACGGGAGGTCTGGTCCTCGGCGATCGTCGGCGCCGTCCACGAACTCCCCGAGATGGTCGCCGCGCGCACCGTCACGGCGTATCTGTCGTTCGGCTCGGAGATCGCGGCCGAGGAGCTGATCGGGATCCTCGACGCGGAAGGCAAGCGCGTCGCCGTGCCCGTCGTGCGCGCCGGCGAGATCGTGATGGTGACGTACAAGCCGGGCGACCCAACCCTCCGGAGCGAGTTCGGCATGCCCGAGCCGGGCACGGGAGAGGAGATCCCTCCGCCGGAGGTCGACGCGGTGGTGATCCCCGGGCTCGCGTTCGACGCAGAAGGCTTCCGACTCGGATACGGCGGCGGCTTCTACGACCGGTACCTGCGGCGCACGCGGCCGGAGACGCTTCGGGTCGGCATCTGCTTCTCCGAGCAGGTCGTGGAGGACGTTCCGCACGGAGATGCCGACGAACGCGTCGACCGGATCGTCACGCAGGACGGCACGATCTCGATCCAACGCTGAACGTGGACTCCGCGTTCCACGGACTTGAACGACGAGTCAACCACCCTGTATACAGGGCGGAGCGACCCCGAGGAGGAACCCACGTGGCTGAAGAAGAGGCGATCAAGACCGCGTTCCACGATGTGACCGAAGACCTCGGCGGGTCCCATACCGCCGACGGCGGATGGATGTGGCTCGACGGCTTCGGGGACGTCCAGAAGGAGTACGCGGCGGTACGCGACGACGTCGCCGTCTGGGACGTCTCGCCGCTCAACAAGTGGGACTTCCGCGGGCCGGACGCGCTCGCTGCCGCGCAGCACATCTTCTCGAACGACGCGCTGCACCTCGAGCCAGGCCAGGCGCGATACGGAGCGTTCCTCGACGAGGACGGCCTGATGGTCGACGACGGGACGGTGTTCAACACCGGCCGCGAGGGCCACTGCTGGGTGATGACGAACTCCAAGGACCACCAGGACTACTTCGCCGACACGCTCGGGAGCTTCAGCGTCGAGACCGAGTGGATCGCCCCGAAGATGCCGCACGTCGGTGTGATCGGGCCGCGCTCGCGCGAGGTCGTCTCCAAGCTCGCGGAGGCGGACATCTCGGGCCTGAAGTACTTCCGGTTCCTGACCGAGCCCGTCCGCGTCGCCGGCGTGGAGGTCTATCTCTCCCGCACCGGCTTCGGAGGAGAGCTCGGCTACGAGCTGTTCCTCACCGATCCGTCCGACGCGCCGGAGCTCTGGCGAGCGATCGTCGGCGCGGGCGCGACCGGCTTCGGAGCGGAGGCGATCGAGATCCTGCGCATCGAGGCGGGCCTTATCGTCACCGACTACGACTACGAGGCGCACCAGCGCTCGCCGTACGACTTCAACCTCGATCGGATGATCGCCATCGACAAGGACGTGGAGTTCCTCGGCAAGGAGGCGCTCGCCGAGCAGGCGGACGATCCGGAGAACCGGTTCGTCACGCTCCGATACGAGGCCGACGAGCTTCCGGAGTACGGCGCGGCCGTCTCGAAGGACGGAACGGAGATCGGGGTCCTCACGAGCCCGACCGACAGCCCGCGCTTCGGGAAGATCGGGCTCGCGATCGTGCCGACGGGCGAGGCGACGAAGGGAAACGCGCTCGAGATCGCGCTCGGTGAGGGAACCGTGACCGGAACGGTCGACGACCTGCCGATCTACGACACCGAGAAGGCGCGCCCGCGCAGCTAGTCTGGCCCGGACTACCCTCGACAGGAGAGCGGAGATGACGGAACCGATCAAGTCGGTCTGGTACGACGTGCAGGCCGAGCAGGGAGCGGAGTTCGAGGACTTCGACGGATGGCTCTGGACCTCGACGCTCGGGGACGCGAACAAGGAGTACGAGGCGATCCGCACCGACGTCGCCGTGTGGGACGTCTATCCGCTCGTGAAGTGGGACTTCTCGGGACCCGACGCGGCCACGGCCGTCCAGCGCATCTTCACGAACGACGCGATGGGCCTCGCCGTCGGCCAGGTCCGGTACGGCGCGTTCGTCAACGCCGACGGGATGATGCTCGACGACGGCACGGTGTACCGGCTCGGCGACGACCACTACTGGGTGATGACGAACAACCCGGGCTACGAGGGATGGTTCGCGGAGGTCCTCGGCGGACTGAACGTCTCCTACGAGGACCGGACGCACCAGATGCCGCTGATGTCGGTGCAGGGACCTCGCTCACGAGAGCTGCTCTCGAAGCTGACCGATTCCGACCTCTCGAGTCTGCGGTACTTCCATCTCTTCCCCGAGCAGCAGATGGTCGCCGGGGTTCCGGCGTGGGTCCTTCGAACCGGGTTCTCCGGCGAGCTCGGCTACGAGCTGATCCCGGAGCGCGACCGCGCGGTGGAGCTCTGGAAAGCCGTGCAGGACGCCGGCGCGTCGATCTTCGCCACGGCCGGCGTGGAGATCGCCCGCATCGAGTCGGGCATGATCGTCGCGGGCGTGGACTATCAGTCGGGAGAGGGGACGCCGTACGACGTCTCCTTCGACCGGCTCGTCGCGCTCGACAAGGACGTGGAGTTCCTCGGCAAGGAGAAACTCCGCGAGGTCGCCGCCAACCCTCCGAAGCGGTTGAAGTCGCTGCGGATCGAGGCCTCGGAGGCGCCCGAGTACGGCGTTGAGGTCAGGAGCGGTGATCAGGTCGTTGGCACCCTGACGAGCGCGGCCGTCAGTCCGCGGTTCGGAACCATCGGGCTGGCGGTGCTGAACTCCGACGTGGCCTCCGACGGCACGAGGCTCGACGTCGCCGTCGACGGCGCAACCGTTCCTGCGACGGTCGACGTGCTCTCGCTTTACGACCCGGAGAAGCGGAGGCCGCGCGCCTGAAGCCCTGGAAACGGCGGCCGCGTCGCGCTAGTTTGTTCGAGCGCGACGATCCCGTGGCGCATCCGAGACTGAGAGGGGACGACATGAGGACGCGTGCCATCTTCATCTGCGTGGTAACGGCAGCATTGGTCGCGACGCCGGCCTTCGCGACCTCCTTCCTCGGAGCCGCGGCAGGCGCGAAGGCCGAGTGCACGATCACGGGAACCGCCGCGAACGACCATCTCCGGGGCACGACCCGAGCCGATGTCGTCTGCGGTCGCGCCGGCAGCGACGAACTCGCCGGGATGAGCGGGAATGACGTCGTCAAGGGCGGCCAGGGCGACGACATCGTCGAGGGAGACGAGGGCTCCGACGTCGTGAAGGGCCAGGCCGACGACGACGACGTGTGCGGCAACGACCAGAACGACAACCTGTATGGGGGACAGGGCGACGACAACATGGGCGGCAGCAGCTCGGCGAACGACTGCTTCATCGGGGAGCAGGACGCGAGCCCGGGCACGAACAACGAGTACGAGACCGGGAACGACTTCTTGAAGTCGCGCGACAACGTTTCGGGCAACGACGACGTCGACGGCGGAGAGAACACCGACACCTGCGTGATCGACGCTCAGGACACCGTCGCGAACTGCGAGCAGTAGGCGAGGTCAGTCCTCCAACAGGTAGCGGAGGTACCGAGGCGGCGCGTCCAGGAAGTCCTTCCAGGCGCGGACGAGCTCCAGCTCCTCGGCCGTCTCCACGCGACGGATGCCCCAGTCCCCGACCTCGAGGAGCGTGGCCTCCTGGAGCGAGACGAGCAGCGGCGAGTGCGTCGCGAGGATCACCTGGCTTCGTTCCTGCCGCATCCGGTGGAGGAGCGACATCAGCCCGAGACATGACTGGAAGGAGAGGGCCGCCTCCGGCTCGTCGAGGAAGTACACGCCCACGTCAGCGAATCGGTACTTGAGGACCGCAAGGAACGACTCCCCGTGCGAGCGATCCTGGAGGCGCTCTCCGTTCCACATCCGCTCCTGCGTGTCGTCGGCGTCGACGCTCGCGAAGTATCCGTGCATCGTCTCCGCGCGGAGGAAGAATCCCGCGGGAGAGGCGCGCTTGTCCGTTTTGGCGCGGAGGTGGTACGCGAGCGAGGAGTCCTCCGCGCTGGGCTGGGGCCCGGTCACCTTGACGAAGGGCGAGATGAATCCCGGACGTGGATAGACGGCCGCGAAGGCCTCCACGAGCGTGCTCTTTCCGCTGCCGTTCTCGCCGACGAGATAGGTGATGCCGGGCGGGATCTCGATGCCGCCCTCCGAGATCAGTTGAGCGACCGCGGGCATCGTGAACGGCCACGTTCCGAGATCCGGTGGGCGGTGCGGGTTGGGCGACCAGTCGATGCGCTCGAGATGCCGCGGCGGTGTCGTGCTCACGGCCCAGAGGCTAGCGTGAGGAGAGATGGCTCAATCCATGGCGGCGATCGAGACTGGGCGGCTGCTGCTCAGGCCGTTCGAGCCGGGCGACGCCGAGCAGCTGCTCGGCATCCTCGGGGACTCCGACACGATGGTCTATTACGAAGCCGCGTTCACGCCCGAGCAGGTCGAGGCGTGGGTGGTACGGAACATCGAGCGGTACGAGGAGGACGGAACGGGACTCTGGGCGATCGAGGAGCGCGCGACGGGAGAGTTCGTGGGCGATTGCGGCCTTGTTCACCAGCTCGTGGACGGGACCGACGAGCTCGAGGTCGGCTGGCATGTGAAGCGCTCGCGCTGGGGGCAGGGCATCGCTCCGGAGGCGGGCACTGCGTTCCGCGACCGCGCGCTCGGGGACCTCGGATACGAGCGGCTGATCTCGCTCATCCGGCCGGAGAACGTCCAGTCTCGACGGGTCGCCGAGAAGCTGGGCATGTCGGTCGAGAAGGAGACGCTCTTCGGCTCGATGGGGTGGAGGCACTTCGTCTACGCGCTGACGAGGCGGCACCCCGACGAGAGCGAGCACTAGCCCAGAGATCTTTCGAGCCGCGATGAGTCCGCGCGTGGGCAGTCGTACTGTCCAGGTTTCCGAGGGGGTCCTGATGCGCAGCGTGATCTATTCGATGAACGTGTCACTTGATGGCTACATCGCTGGGCCGGACGGCGACTTCGACTGGACGGAGCCCGACGAGGAGCTCTTTCGCTTCGTCACCGAGGAGATACGAGAACTCGGCGTCTACCTGTTGGGGCGACGGCTGTACGAGACGATGCTGTACTGGGAGACCGCCGAGCAGGAGCAATCGCTCGACGACTCGATGCTCGAGTGGGCCGCGATCTGGAATCCGCTCCCAAAGGTGGTGTTCTCCAGCACCCTGTCGGAAGTGCAGGGCAATGCCCGCTTGGCCTCCGGCGGCCTGACGGAGGAGATCGAGCGGTTGCGAGCCGAGTCGGGGGAGGGAAACATCGCGATCGGCGGCGCGACGCTCGCCGCGGTGGCGGCGACGGCGGGTCTGATCGACGAGTACCGGGCCAGGGTCCACCCGGTGCTGCTCGGCGGTGGCATTCCGTTCTTCCCTCGGCGCGAGCGCCGGGTGGATCTCGAACTCCTCGAGGCCCGCACGTTCAGCTCGGGAGTCGTCTACCTCCAGTACCGCGTGGCCCGCTAGCTCCGCGCGCCGGATCGGAGCAAGAACTTCTTCGGTCAGACGACGTCGCGCCGGACCGGACCTAGAACAAGCCGACCGTGCGGCCTTCCTCGTCGATGTCGACCTTCTGGAACGCCGGCGTCTTTCCGAGCCCCGGCATGCGCTGCATGTCTCCGCAGAGGACGACCACGAAGCCTGCGCCCGCGGAGGGAACCACGCTCCGGATCGGGAGCCGCCATCCCTTCGGTCGACCGACGAGGGTCGGGTCATGCGACAAAGACAGGTGCGTCTTCGCCATACAGACGGGGAACTCTCCGAAGCCGAGGGACTCCATGCGCGCGATGTCCTTCTCCGCCTGGGCGGAGTAGTCGACGCCGTCCGCACCGTAGATCCGCGTCGCGATCGTCTCGATCTGCTGCTTGATCCCGTCTCCCGGCTTGTTGAGCGGCTCGAACTCGATCGGGCCCTCGGTCGCGGCGACGACCGCTTCGGCGAGCTCCTGAGCTCCCTCTCCGCCATGGGTGAAGCCGTCGTTGACGACGACGTTCTCCGCGCCGACCTCCGTCGCGAGCTCCCTGACCAGCTCGAGCTCCCGGTCGGTGTCCGTGGGGAAGCGGTTGATCGCCACCACGCAGCGGAGCTTGAACGCACGGATGATGTCGATGTGGGCCGCGAGGTTCTCCGAGCCCTTGCGGAGCGCGTCCTCGGTCTCCTCGTTCAGGTCCTGGAACGCGACGCCGCCGTGGGACTTGAGCGCCCGCACCGTCGTCACGAGCACGCCAGCGGAAGGCTTCAGCCCCGCGAAGCGGCACACGATGTGGCAGAACTTCTCGAATCCGAGGTCCGACGCGAAGCCGGCCTCCGTCACAACGATGTCGCCAAGCTTCAGCGCGATGCGGTCCTCGATGATCGAGTTGTTCGCGTGCGCGATGTTGCCGAAGGGCCCGGCGTGGATCAGAACCGGCTGGCCCTCCAGCGTCTGGACGAGGTTCGGGCGCACCGCGTCGCGCATGATCACGGCCATCGCTCCGGCGGCCTTGAGGTCCTCCGCCGTGACCGGCTTTCCGTCTCGGTTCTCCGCCACGACGATGCGGCCGAGGCGCGCGCGGAGATCTTGGAGGTCCGACGCGAGCGCGAGGATCGCCATCACCTCGGAGGCCGCCGTGATCACGAAGCCGCCCTCGCGCGGGACGCCGTGCATCTTTCCGCCGAGGCCGATGACGCCGTAGCGGAGCTCCCGGTCGTTGACGTCGAGCGTCCGCGGCCACGTGATTGTGGCCGGATCGATGTCGAGCGGGTTGCCGTGGTAGATCGATGCGTCGAGCGCGGCCGCGAGGAGGTTGTGCGCCGCCGTGACCGCGTGGAAATCCCCGTTGAAGTGGAGGTTGATCTCCTCCATCGGAACGACCTGCGCGTAGCCGCCGCCCGTTCCGCCGCCCTTGATGCCGAACACCGGCCCCATGGAGGGTTCCCGCAGGCAGAGCATCACGCGCTGGCCGATCTTTCCGAGCCCTTGGGTGAGGGAGAGCGACGTCGTGGTCTTTCCCTCACCGGCCTTCGTCGGCGTGATTGCGGTGACGATGACGACCTTCGCGTCCGGCCGGTCGGAGAGACGGTCGAGGACGGAGGGGTCGACCTTCGCCTTGAACGGGCCGTAGGGCTCTACCTCTCCCTCCTCGAGTCCGGCCTCCGCGCCGATCTCCTGGATGGGGCGGAGGGTGGCCTCCTGGGCGATCTCGAGTCCACTTTTCATGCTCGATGTGCTCCTTCGGGGTGTTCCTGATGGACGGTTCAGGACGGTGAGGATACTCGCGCAACGCGTTGCGCGTGCCGGCGAGACCCTGCGAGCGCCGATAATGGAGGTCATGGCCGACCCCGCAGCCCCGTTTCGCAGGAACACGACCGCCACGCGCATCGTCGCCGTGAACCGCTCCGTGGCGTCGGAGCGTGCCGACCGGCTCGCGACCGAGGAGCCGATGGAGATCCGTGCGGGGGGCCCCGGCCAGGAGCCCGAGGCGGTCGCCGTCACGATGCGGACCCCGGGGGGCGACTTCGAGCTCGCCGCGGGATTCCTCCTCACGGAGGGCCTGATCAAACCGGGGGAAGTGGAGAAGGTCAGCTACTGCGAGCTCCCGGCCGACGAGCAGCAGTACAACGTGATCACGGTCCGGCTGAAGCGGCCGCTCGACGCCGCGTCGCTGAAGCGGAACTTCTACGCGACTTCGAGCTGCGGGATCTGCGGGAAGGCAGCGCTCGAGGACGTGGAGGTGCACTGCGCGCCGGTCGCGCCCGGGCCCGTCGTCGGCGCGGACGTGATCTCCTCCCTGCCGGACAAGCTGCGGGAGAAGCAGCGCGTGTTCGAGCAGACGGGCGGTCTCCACGCGGCGGCGCTCTTCACGCCGAAGGGGGAGCTGCTCTCTTTGCGTGAGGACGTCGGTCGCCACAACGCGGTCGACAAGCTGGTGGGAGAGGCGCTCCTGGCGGGGGAGCTTCCTCTGAGCGAGCGGATCCTCCAGGTCTCCGGCCGGGTGAGCTTCGAGATCGTTCAGAAGGCGGCGGTGGCGGGAGTTCCGATCATCGCTGCGGTTTCGGCGCCCTCCAGCCTCGCGGTCGACGCCGCGGAGCGCTTCGGCATGACCGTCGTCGGCTTCGTGCGGGACGGCCGGCTCAATGTCTACTCGCACGCGGAGCGTGTTCGAACCTAATCTCACCCTCGGACGCCTCGAGCCGATACAGACCATATGGGCGGCATCCTGGCGGCGTGCGTCGAACCCATGCATGGAGTCGCCTGCAACGACACGCCCGGACTCGGCCAGCCGCACGAAGGCACGGCCCTCGCTCCGTTCGTCATCGGTCTCTCGCTGCTGGCGGTGGTCGTCCTGGCGGTCTGGCTCGCGCCTCGGATCCGGAGTCGCGAGCTGCGGTGACCCATCGTCAAGGCGTCGGCTGAACCGCGGATTAGACTCTCGGGGCTGGAAGAAGCGGGAAGGAGCGAGCGATGAGGAACGGCCTTGTCCGCCTCACCGAGCCGCTCGTCCGCGAGAACGGAGCTCTTCGCACCGCGACCTGGCCGGAAGCGCTCGACCGGGCCGCGGAGGGACTCCGCGCCGCGCACGATCGGAACGGCGGGAACGGCGTCGGCATGTTCAGCTGCTCGAAGGCCACGAACGAGATGAACTTCGTCGCACAGAAGTTCATGCGTCAGGTCCTCGGCAGCAACAACATCGACAGCTGTAACCGCACCTGACACGCTCCAAGCGTCGTCGGTCTGGCGACGGTGTTCGGTGCCGGAGGCGGTACCAGTTCCTATAGAGAGGTCGAGGAAACCGACCTCATCATCCTGTGGGGGTCGAACGCGCGCGAGACGCACCCCATCTTCTTCCACCACGTCCTCAAGGGGATCCACCATGGCGCGAAGCTCTACGCGATCGACCCGCGAAGGACCTCCTCCGCGGAGTGGGCGGACCTCTGGCTCGGGCTCGACGTGGGCTCCGACGTCGCCCTCGCGAACGCGGTCGGGCGGGAGATCATCGCGAGCGATCTCCACAACAAGGCGTTCATCGAGAACGCGACGACCGGCTTCGAGGAGTACGCGAACGTCGTCGACGCCTACACGCTTGAGCGCGCCGAGCGGGAGACCGGCGTTCCGGCCGAGTCGATCCGCGACCTCGCGCACGCCTACGCCCGCGCCGACCGCGCGATCCTGTGCTGGACGCTCGGCATCACCGAGCACCACAACGCCGTCGACAACGTCCTCTCCCTGATCAACCTGGCGCTCCTGACCGGCCACGTGGGCCGGTACGGCTCGGGGGTCAATCCGCTCCGTGGGCAGAACAACGTCCAGGGCGGCGGAGACATGGGAGCGATCCCGAACAAGTTTCCGGGATTCCAGGACATCGAGAAGGACGACGAGGCCCACGCGAAGTTCGAGAAGGCCTGGGACGCGAAGATCCCGAAGAAGTACGGATGGCACCTCTCCGAGATGTTCGAGGCGATGGAGCACGGCGACCTCCGCGCGCTCTACGTGATCGGAGAGAACCCTGCGCAGTCGGAGGCCGACGCCGGCCGCGCGAACGAGCTCCTCGGAAAACTGGACTGCCTGATCGTGCAGGACATCATGCTGACGAAGACCGCAGAGATGGCCGACGTCGTCTTTCCCGCGTCGGCGACGTGGGCCGAGGCCGAGGGCACCGTCACCAACAGCGAGCGTCGCGTGCAGCGTGTGCGGAAGGCGCTCGATCCGCCCGGCCACGCGCGCGACGACATCGCGATCATCGCGGACATGGCCAAGCGACTCGGCCGCGACTGGGGGGACGTCACCGCAGCCAGCGCGTGGGAGGAGCTCCGAAGTCTCGCGCCGAACCACGCCGGCATGAGCTACGAGCGCCTCGAGAAGCTCGGCGGCATCCAGTGGCCCTGCTGGGACGAGAACGACCCCGGAGCGCTGTTCCTCCACGGCCGGTTGTGGGAGGAGCCCGTCCAGGGGCCACGTGCACCGTTCAAGCCCGCAGAGAACGATCCGCCGGTCGACCGGCTGACGGAGGAGTACCCGATCCGCCTCACGACGGGGCGCCGGCTCGACTCGTACAACACGGGTGTGCAGAGCGGGCAGTACCGTTCGCCCATGCGAAAGACCGAGGCGATCGATCTCTCTCCGGAGGACGCCGAGCGGCTCGCCCTCGAGGAGGGAGAGTGCGTGCTCGTCTCCTCGCGCCGAGGGGCGGTCGAAGCGCCCGTTCGCATCGACAACGGTCTCCGACCGGGTCTCGCGTTCATGACCCTCCACTTCCCCGACGAGGTGGAGACGAACAAGCTCACGATCGACGCGACCGACCCACGCTCCGGCACGGCGGAGTTCAAGGCGACGGCGATCCGCGTGGAGAAGCTTCCCTCGGGGGCGCAGGCGGTCTAGCGAAGTTGGACCTTCACCTCTCCGAAGCGACCGCCACCGAAGACGAGCGCGCCGCCGTCGATGCGGTCCTCGGCGCCCCGGAGACGTTCTGGATCGGCGGGGTCCGCAACGCCGACGACGAGGGTCACGCCGCGTACGGCGGCCGCGAGGCTCGCTCCCAGCGCCATCTGCTGCTGCCGGCCCTCCATGCGGTTCAGGACCGGATGGGATGGATCTCTGAGGGAGCGCTCAACTACGTTTCCCGAAGACTGACGGTTCCGCCTGCGGAGGCCTACGGCGTCGCGAGCTTCTACGCGCTGTTCTCCTCGGAGCCTCAGCCGCAGACCCAACTGCATGTGTGCGACGACATCGCCTGCCGCGTCAACGGCGGCGAGGAGCTGTACGAGGCGGCCGCGGCCGCGCGGAACGGCGCCGCCGCCATCTCCGTGGTGCGCAGCCCATGTCTCGGGATGTGCGAGCAGGCGCCCGCGGCGATGATCCAGTGGTTCGGCGAAGATGCGGGAAGCCGCTCTGTCGGAGGCGTCGAGGAAGGGCAGCTCCGCGAGCTCGCACGGAATGGACGCGCGTCGTTCGATCTCGCGGCGCGACCGGAGGTTCCGCAGCTTCAGGACGAGAGCAAGCGTGAGGAGCTCCCGCTCCTCCGCCGCATCGGACACGTCGACGCGGCGTCACTCGACGACTACCGCGCACACGGCGGCTACGAGTCGCTGAGGCGCGCGGTGGAGCTCGGGCCGCAGGGCGTCATCCGCGAGCTCAAGGACGCGAAGCTGCTCGGCCGCGGAGGAGCGGCGTTCCCGACCGGCGTGAAATGGGAGGCCGTCGCGCAGCAGCCCGTCCGGCCTCACTACTTCATCTGCAACGCCGACGAGTCCGAGCCCGGCACCTTCAAGGACCGCGTCGTCATGGAGAACGACCCCTTCGCGGTGATCGAGGCCCTCACGATCGCCGGGTACGCGACGGACTCCGAGCAGGGCTATCTCTACATCCGCGGTGAGTATCCGCTCGCGCGGGAGCGCCTCGAGCATGCGGTCGACGACGCGCGCACGCGCGGCTTCCTCGGCGACGACGTGATGGGGGAGGGCTTCCGCTTCGACGTCGAGATCCGCCGCGGCGCCGGCGCGTACATCTGCGGGGAGGAGACCGCGCTCTTCAACTCCCTCGAGGGCAAGCGCGGCGAGCCGCGGAACAAGCCGCCGTTCCCGGTGACCTCCGGCCTCTTCGGAAAGCCGACCGGCATCAACAACGTGGAGACGCTGATCAATGTCTTGGAGATCCTCCGGATCGGCGGGCCCGCCTTCGCGGAGATCGGGACCGCCGACTCCACGGGGCCGCGCCTCTTCTGTCTCTCCGGCTGCGTCGAGAAGCCCGGCCTCTACGAGGTGGAGCACGGCACGACGCTGCGGGAGCTCCTCGACCTCGCGGGAGGCGTCCGCGACGGCAAGCCGTTGAAGGCGATTCTCCTCGGCGGTGCGGCGGGATCGTTCGTCACCCCGGACGACCTCGATCTCAAGCTCACCTTCGAGGACACGCGCGCGGCCGGCGTGACGCTCGGTTCCGGCGTCGTGATGGCGTTCGACGAGGACGTCGACCTCGTGGACATCCTGACGCGCATCGCGGCGTTCTTCCGCGACGAGTCGTGCGGACAGTGCGTTCCGTGCCGCGTCGGCACCGTCCGTCAGGAGGAGGCGCTCCACCGGCTCGCGAAGCAGGCTGACGGCGCGTCGCCCGAGAGGGAGCTCGAGCTGTTGGGAGACGTGGCGCAGGTGATGCGCGACGCCTCCATCTGCGGGCTCGGGCAGACCGCCGCGAACGCCGTGGCATCCGCGATCGAGCGGCTCCAGGTGTTCGGCAACGGCTCCGGCAAGATGCCCGAGCAGACCCCCACGAGGACCGAGGAACAGGAGAGCTGATGGCGCAGGTGATGCTCGCTCCTCCGAAGCGGCTCGTCGACGTCGAGATCGACGGGAAGTCCGTGCGCGTGCCGGAGGGTTCGACCCTCCTCGAGGCCTGCCGTGCGGAGGGAGTGGATACGCCGACGCTCTGCTACCTGGAGAACCTCACGCCGGTGAACGCCTGCCGCGTCTGTGTCGTGGAGCTCGAGGGCGCGCGCACGCTCATCCCCGCCTGCTCCCGCAAGGTGGAAGAGGGCATGAAGGTCAAGACAGACTCCGAGCGCGTGCGGTTGTCGCGCAAGCTCGTGATGGAGCTGCTGTCGAGCTCCGTCGACATGTCGCTCACGAGCGATGAGGTCCACGGGTGGATGGAGCGCTACGACGTGGAGCCCGATCGTTTCGGGCCGCGCGCGGAACCCTCCGCGGCGGGGGAGCGGGACGCTCTCCACGCGGGCCACCACGAGGCGCCGGAGAACGGTGACGCGGCAACGGTGGCGCAGCCGGTGAAGATCGACAACGACCTCTACGTGCGCGACTACTCCCGCTGCATCCTCTGTTACAAGTGCGTGGAGGCCTGCGGCGTCGACGCGCAGAACACGTTCGCGATCGCGGTGGCGGGGAGGGGGTTCGACGCGCGGATCTCCACGGAGTTCGACCTCCCGCTTCCCGATTCCGCCTGCGTGTACTGCGGAAACTGCATCGGGGTCTGTCCCACCGGCGCGCTGATGTTCCGGAGCGAACACGAGATGCGCGAGGAGGACACCTGGGACGAGTCCGAACAGACGGTGACGGAGACGATCTGCCCGTACTGCGGCGTCGGCTGCAACCTCGAGCTCCACGTGCAGGACAACGAGATCGTGAAGGTGACGTCACCGCTCGACGACGACATCA
Organism: Actinomycetota bacterium; assembly: GCA_045805245.1. GTDB lineage: Bacteria > Actinomycetota > UBA4738 > UBA4738 > JBJMLN01 > JBJMLN01. The sequence continues at coordinate 14,832 of JBJMLP010000151.1, forward strand.
CGAGCGGTCATCTCTGCATCAAGGGGCGGTTCGGGTTCCAATTCGTGCAGAACCGAGCGGAGCCTCCGAAACACCAGACCGCCGAGACGGACGTGGACACCTCCACGCCGCCGCAGGTCTAGTGGGCTCCTGCCTCGATTCGCCAGGTTGACCTGCCGGTTTGAACCCGGATACCTTCGCAGTGC
>JBJMLP010000152.1:0-4391 GCA_045805245.1 Actinomycetota bacterium
TGAAGAAGGCCACGACGACCTCGCGGTGGCCCCGCAGATCGTGGAGGACGCGCGCGCCCGGGGGGAGCGGTTGCAGTGTCTCGTCGAATCCGTCGGGCCCATTGAGAGTCGCGACGGTATGTCCGTCTTTGATGCCGAGCTTCTTCGGCAACGGCGTTCCGGAATAGTCCTTCTCCGTCACGGGCTCGACGGTAGCCGCGCCGGAGCCGTGCCACCATCTCCGGGATGGCCGGCACCCTCCACCTCGTCGGAACACCGATCGGGAACCTCGGCGACGTCACCCGTCGTGCGAAGGAGACGCTCGCCCGCGTCGATCTCGTTGCCGCCGAGGACACCCGCCGCGCGCGCAAGCTGCTCTCGCATCTCGGGATCCGCGCGGAGCTGACGACCCTCTTCGAGGGCAACGAGCGCGCTCGGACGGAGACGCTGCTCGACGTTCTGCGGAGCGGACGCGACGTCGCGGTGATCTCCGACGCTGGGATGCCCGGGCTCTCCGACCCGGGCTACCGGTTGGTGCGAGGGTGCGCCGACGAGGGCATCGAGGTGCGCGTCGTCCCCGGTCCTTCGGCGGCGATCGCCGCGCTCGTCGTCTCGGGACTCCCGTCGGATCGTTTCGTCTTCGAAGGGTTCCTTCCGAAGAAGGAGGGAGAGCGACGCGCTCGGTTGGAGGCGCTCGCCACCGAACGGAGGACGATCGTGGTCTTCGAATCGCCGCGCCGCGTTGGCGCGACGCTGGAAGCGGTCGCGTCGGCCCTCGGGCCCGACCGCGCGGTCGCCGTCGCGCGGGAGCTCACGAAGGTGCACGAGGAGGTCCTCCGCGGCACCGCCAAGGAGCTCGCGCGAACGGCGGGCGGAGAGGAGGTCCGCGGCGAGGTGGTCCTCGTGATCGGCGGAGCGACACAGGGGCCGGCGCCCGAGGTCTCCGAGCTCGTGGAGGAGGCGACGGAGCTGATCCGCGGTGGCTGGAGGAAGCGTGAGGCCGCCGCGGAGGTCGCCCGCCGTCACGACGCCTCCACCAACACGATCTACCGGGCGTTGCTGCAGGAGCGCTGATGCGGTTCCCGGATCCGCCGGACCCGTTTCCGCCGCCTCCGATAGCGGAGATCCCTCCGCCTCCGGCGCCGCCCGGCACGATCTCACGTCCCCCGAAGCCGCCGTCCCGAGCATTCCGCGCGCGGTTGATCGCCGGCCTGATGGTGCTCATCCTCGTCGCTGTGATCGGGGTGTCGGTGGTCGCACCGATCGTCGCTTCGTCGTTCCGGCGCGGCGAGTACACGTTCCTCCACCGCCGCCCCGACGGCTCTCCGCTGCGCTGGGACCCGTGCGAGCCGATCCACTACGAGACGAACCTGTCCGGCGCGCCGCAGAACGAGTTCGCCGACGTGCAGGAGGCGCTCCGCCGTGTCACGGCCGCGACCGGAATCCGTTTCGCCTACGACGGGCCGACGAACGCGCTGCCTCCGGGCGTGCGCCCCGCGCATCGCGTCGAGATCCCCCCCGGAGAGCAGGCGCCGCCACTCCTCATCGCGTGGCTCGATGCCGAACAGTGGCAGCAGATCGGCGGCACCGACCGAGAGGTGGCGCTCGCGCTGCCGATCCCGGAGTCCGACGGCTTCTACTACGACACGGGATTCGTGGCCGTGAACGGCGGCCAGCACCTGTTCCCCGGCTTCGGGGTCGGCCCGACGTGGGGACCGGTGATCCTCCATGAGCTCGGCCACATCATGGGCCTGGGCCATGTGCCGGCGTCCGACGAGCTCATGAACTCGGAGGAGAACCCGATCGTGACGGACTTCGGAAAGGGAGATCTCGAGGGGCTCGCCGTCCTCGGGCGCCACGGAACGTGCGCCGCCACTACCCCGTAAGAGCGATCCACCGCGCTGAGGTCCCAGGTGCCGCTCCGTAGAATGGTCCGATGGGACGCGAGGTCTACTACGTCACGTCGGCGATCCCCTACGTCAACGCCGAGCCCCACGTCGGCACCGCCTACGGCCACGTCGCATGCGACGTGATCGCGCGCTATCACCGCCTCCGCGGGGAGCAGACCTTCTTCCTCACCGGAACCGACGAGCACAGCCTGAACGTCGCCCGGTCCGCGGAGGAGCAGGGCATCACTCCGCAGCAATGGGTCGACACCATGGTCCCCAAGTGGATGGAGGTCTGGCGCCGGCTGGACATCTCCTTCGACGACTTCATCCGGACCTCCGAGGAGCGCCACGCCGAGCGGGTCCAGGCCTTCGTCCAACGTCTCCACGACCGCGGGCAGGTCTACCTCGGCTTCTACGAGGGCCCGTACTGCGTCTCCTGCGAGGAGTTCAAGCAGGAGAAGGAGCTCGTCGACGGCAAGTGCCCCATCCATCTGACGCCGGTGGAGGAGCTTCGGGAGGAGAACTGGTTCTTCCCCCTCTCCACCTATCGGGACAAGCTCCTGGACCTCTACGAGGAGCACCCGGAGTTCGTGGAGCCGGAGACGCGCCGGAACGAGGTCGTCTCCTTCGTGGCAGGCGGCCTCCAAGATCTCTCGATCTCCCGGTCCGGCTCGTCGTGGGGGGTCCCGTTGCCGTGGGATTCAGGCCACGTGATCTACGTCTGGGTCGACGCGCTTCTCAACTACATCACCGCACCGGGCTTCGGCACGGAGGATCCGCTCTTCGATCGGGTCTGGCCCGCCGACGTCCAGGTCATCGGAAAGGACATCACGCGGTTCCACGCCGTGATCTGGCCTGCCTTGCTGATGGCCGCGGGACTGGAAGTTCCGAAGACGATCCTCGCCCACGGCTTCCTCTACGTCGGCGGGGAGAAGATGTCGAAGAGCCGGGGGACGGGCGTGCACCCCTTCGAGCTGCTCGATCGGTTCGGGGCGGACTCCTACCGCTACTTCTTCATGAGGGAGATCCCGTTCGGGCAGGACGGGAACTACTCCCTGGAGGCGATGCTCGACCGTCACAACGCGGACCTCGCGAACGGCCTCGGAAACCTCGCGAGCCGCGTCTTGGCGATGCTCGGCTCCAACTACGACGGGGTGGTGCCCGAGACGGATCCGCACTCGGCCGCCGGAGGGCTTCCGAAGCTCGTCTCCGACGTCGTGGAGCGGCTCGACGCCGCCATGGAGATCTTCTCCCTCACGGCCGCCGTCGCGGCCGTCTGGGAGGTCGTTTCCGAGGCGAATCGGTACCTCGTCGAGCGGGCTCCGTGGAAGCTCGCCAAGGAGGGCGGCCACGCCGAGGAACTCGCGGCGGTCCTCTACGCTTCAGCGGAGGTCCTTCGGATCCTCGCCGTCCTGATCCAGCCCGTCATGCCGTCGGCCGCGGAGCGTCTCTGGGAGCAGCTCGGCATCTCCGAGCCCCTCGCTTCCCAGCGGCTGCCGGATGCGGCCCGATGGGGAGGGTTTGCTCCCGGCACGAAGACGAGCAAGGGCGAGTCGCTCTTTCCGCGCCTCGACGAGTGAGTGAGACTCGGGCGCCCGCGCGCCGCGTCGTGAGCGGCGAGCTTCGAGCGCCGGTGGAGCTTCGATTCGGATCGCGCCCATGATGCCGGAGAACCCTCGAGAGGCCGTCGAGACCGGGGTGGTCGACACGCACTGTCACCTGTTCCTTCTCCCCGAGGAGCCCGCGACGGCCGTCGAGGAGGCCAATGCGGCCGGCGTCGACACGCTCGTCTGCGTGGGTATCGACCCCGAGTCGAGCCGTCGATCGGCCGAGCTCGCGGAGACGTTCCGCGGCGTCTTCGCGACGGCGGGGATGCACCCCCACACGGCCTCGGAGCTCGACGACGCCGCCGGCGCAGTGATCGAGGAGCTCCTCTCCAACCGCCACGTGGTCGGCGTGGGAGAAACGGGTCTCGACCAGTACCGGAAGCTTTCTGGGGCCGAGGACCAGGAGCGGGCACTCCGTCTCCACGTCGCGCTCTCACGCGAGCATGCCAAGCCGCTCGTGGTCCACGTCCGGGAGGCGTGGCCCCGCATCCTTGAACTCCTGGATGAGGAACGAGCCGAACAGGTCGTGATCCACTGCTTCTCCGGTGACGCGGAGATCGCGCGGGAGTGTGTTGCCCGCGGGTACTTCCTGTCGTTCGCGGGAAACGTGACGTATCCGGCGAACCAACACCTCCGAGAGGCGGCGGCCGCGGCTCCGATGGATCGACTGTTGGTCGAGACCGACAGCCCGTTCCTCTCTCCACAATCACGTCGCGGTCGAGACAACTCGCCAGCGTTCGTCGTCACCGTCGTCGAGGAGATCGCTCGGCTCCGCGGCGAGACAGTGGAAAACGTCGCGGCGGCGGTGTCGCAGAACGCCGGCCGCGCGTTCCCCGGTCTCCGATAGCGCCCGCGGACGAGCTTCCGCGAGTCGCCGGAGCCCCGAACGGGCGTTCCCGCTCAAGATTGATGTACA
>JBJMLP010000153.1:0-13326 GCA_045805245.1 Actinomycetota bacterium
CGTCGCGACGGCACCGCCGAAGATCGCGTGCGCGAGACCGTGGCCGATATAGGACATCCGGCGCAGCACCACGTAGACCCCGATCAGTCCACAGAGCGCCCCGGAGATCATTCCCGCCGCCAGGCCGTGACGGAAATACCCGTAGTTCACGATCGGGTCGATCAGCCAGCTCACGGCGACTCCGGTCTCGCGCGGACGGGAGTGTGCCGCTCCTCGGAGTCGGGTGCGTGCTCGTGCGCGGGCGGTTCGTCTCCGAAGTGGGCAGCGGCGATCCCCGCCGGATGGCCGGCGCGAGCGTGTTCGTCGCGGAACGCCCCCGGAGCATCGCCCACGAGCAGCATCCCGTCCTGGCGGACCACGAGCATCTCGGCACCGTAGAGATTCCGGAGGACGTCCTCTCGGAGCACCTCGTCGGGCGTCCCGGCGGCGACGATGCGGCGGTTCAGGCAGATCAGGCTCGGAAGGTGTGCCGCGACGGCGTTCAGATCGTGCGTCGTGATCACGATCGCGATGCCCTCGTGGTTCAGCGAGTGCAGCAAGTGAAGGATGTCGTGGCGCGTCGCGACGTCCACGCCGCTCGTCGGCTCGTCCAGGAGCAGCAGTTCAGGCTGCCGGAGCAGCGCACGCGCGATGAACGCCCGCTGCTGCTGGCCGCCGGAGAGGTTCCGGATGTGGCGATGCGCGAGCGCACCGATGCCGAGCTTCTCGAGCAGCTCCCCGGCGCGTGCCTTCGTCCGAGCCGGGGCCCACGGCCGGAAACCGGAATCCGCCGCCTCCCCGAGAAGGACGACCTCCTCCACCGTGATCGGGAAGTTCCAATCGATCGTCTCGAGCTGCGGCACCACACCGAGCCGGATCTGACGCGACCGGCCCTCCGGCCCGAGCAGCACCGCCCCCTTCGTCGGCTTCGATGTGCCGTCGAGGAGCCGGAGAAGCGTGCTCTTTCCCGCGCCGCTCGGACCGACGATCCCGACGAACGCACCCTCACGGATCGTGATGTTGAGCCGCTCGAGGACGATGTCGTCCCCGTAGGTGAACGAGACGTCTCTGAGCTCCAGGATCGGATGGTGCATGCGCTCGTCAGCCTAGTCGTAGCGGTTGTCGAACCGGACGGCGTCGACGGCGGACGGATCTCCGCCGAGGTCGCGTGCGATCGTCGCGACGTCGTACTTGATCAGGCCGATGTAGGAGTGGTCGGGCGTTCCCGGGTCTCCGGGAAGATCGTCGTCGCGGAGGCTCGCCTCGTACTTCGCGCCGGTCTCGCTCGCGATCTGCGCGAGCACCGGGCTCGGGAACACCTCCGATCCGAAGATCGCCGGAACGTTCTCCGCCTCGATCTGGTCGATCAACCTTGCGACGTCCTGGGCCGACGGCTCCGCGAAGTCCGAAGGCTGGATCGCGCCGATCACGCGCATCCCGTAGTCCCGGGCGAAGTAGGCGAACGAGTCGTGATAGGTGAGCAGTACCCGGTTCTCGGGCGGGATCGAATCGACGGTCTTCTGGACCGCGGTGTCGAGCCCCCGGAGCGTTGCCTCGTACGCGGTCGCGTTCCGCTCGTAGGTCGAGGCATTCGACGGATCCGCCTTCGCGAGCTGCTCGGACATCAGCTTCGCGTACTCGATCGCATAGGGGACGTCCATCCACAGATGCGGGTTCGGATGACCCTCCGACTTCGGGAACGAGAAGTCGTAGACGTATTGCTGGGGCGTGATCGTGTGGGGACCGAGCAGATAGATCTCCGCGCCGTCCTTGTGGTTCGCCTCCGCGAGCCTCAGCGTCGGGTCCTCGAGGTCGAGGCCGTTCAACACGATGAGGTCCGCGTCCGAGAGCGTTTTCGCGGTATCGGGCGTCGGCTCGAACGTGTGGGAGTCGACCCCCTCCGGGATCAGGCCGACGACGGTGGCGGCGTTCCCCGCCACGTTCTTCGCGATGTCCGTGATGGGCGAGACGGAGGTGGCCACGACGAGCTTTCCGGAGTCGTCGCCCGACGCGGACCGGACGCAGCCGGCGAGGAAGGATCCGACGAGAACCGTGACGAGGCCGGCGAGCAGGGCCCTCGAACGAGCACGCATAGCGAGAGTCTAGGGTCTTATTGCAATCTGTTGCAACTAGGAGCTCTTGCAGCGCTGGAGAGGCTCAGAACCTCGGCGTCTCGCGGTATTCGCCGAAGACCGAGCGGAGGGCGTCGACGATCTCGCCCTCCGTGCACATCGCGCGCGCGCATGCGACTAGAGGCTCCATCAGGTTCGCGTCGGTCCCGGCGGCCTCGACGAGCGCCTCGAGAGCCGCCGAGGCGGCATGGGCGTCGCGACGCTCCCGGAGCTCCCGGAGGGCGGAAACCTGGCGCTCCTCCACCTCGGGCGGGATCACGAGGATGTCGACGGAAGGCGAGTCGTTCTCCGCGTAACGGTTCACGCCCACCTTGACGAGCGACCCCGCCTCGAAGCGCGCCTGCTCCCGGAAAGCCGACTCCGCGATCTCGCCCTGGAAGTAGCCGTTCTCGATGCCGACGAGGACCCCCTCGAGCATCGAGCCGTTCCCCATGCGGTCGATGCGGGCGAAGATCCCCTCCGCCTCGCCCTCGATGTCGTTGGTCATCCGTTCCAGGAAGTAGGAGCCGCCGAGGGGATCGATCACGTCCGGAACGCTCGACTCGTGCGCGATCACCTGCTGGGTCCGGAGCGCGAGCCGGGCGGCGTCCTCCGTCGGCAGCGCGAGCACCTCGTCGAGCGCGTTCGTATGGAGCGACTGCGTGCCGCCGAGGACTGCCGAGAGTGCCTCGAGGGCGGTTCGCATCACGTTGTTCTCCGGCTGCTGCGCGGTGAGGGAGACGCCGGCCGTCTGCGTGTGGAACCGCATCCGCATCGATCGCTCGTCCTTCGCGCCGTAGCGCTCCCCCATCCACCGCGACCAGATGCGCCGTGCGGCGCGGAACTTCGAGAGCTCCTCGAAGAAGTCGATGTGCGAGTTGAAGAAGAACGAGAGGCCCGGCGCGAACCGGTCCACGTCGAGGCCCCGGGAGATCCCGAGCTCCACGTAGGCGAACCCGTCGGCGAGCGTGTAGGCCAGCTCCTGGACGGCCGTCGCTCCGGCTTCCCGGATGTGATAGCCGGAAACGCTGACCGGATGCCACTCCGGGCACCGCTCGATGCAGAACGCCATCAGATCGCCGATCAGGCGGAGATGCGGCCGCGGCGGAAAGATCCACTCCTTCTCGGCGATGTACTCCTTCAGGATGTCGGTCTGGAGCGTTCCGTCGAGCTCGTTCCAGGCGACGCCTTGGCGCTCCGCCGCCGCGAGGAAGAACGCGAACGCGACGACCGCCGGACCGCTGATCGTCATCGAGGTCGTGATGTCGCCGAGCGGGATCCCGTCGAACAGCGTTTCGAAGTCGGCGAGCGAGTCGGTCGCCACTCCGCACCGGCCGACCTCTCCCTCCGACAGGGGATCGTCGGAGTCGCGGCCCATCAGCGTCGGCATGTCGAACGCGACGGAGAGCCCACCCTGTCCCTGATCGAGGAGGAACCGGTAGCGCGCGTTGGTCTCCTCCGCGGTGCCGTATCCGGCGAACTGGCGCATCGTCCACGGCCGACCGCGGTACATCGTCGGATAGACCCCGCGCGTGAACGGCGGTTCGCCGGGATTTCCCAGCTCTCGGACGGGATCGAAATCCTCGAGGTCGCCGGGTCCCACGATGGCCGGAACCGGCCTGCCGGAGAGGCTCAGGAACTCCTCTTCCTCCTTCGACGCTCCGGCGTTCGCCCGGTCGGTCGCCATCGTCGCTTCCTCCTCGCTCCGACTACCTCGTCGTTGCCCCGGCGGAGCTCGCGCGCTCGACGAGCGCGGCGGCCGCGGCGTACGGATCGATCCTTCGGGCGACGAGGTCGTCCGCGAGGGACTCGTCGGCGGCGTCCGACGCGATCCGCTCCCGGAAGGCCTCCGCGGCCATGCGCTCCACCTCATGGAGCTGCCGCGCGCGCCTCCGCTCGGTCAGCGCGTTCGTTTCCTCGAGGTGCGCGCGATGCGACGAGATCACCTCGTAGAGGTCGTCGATGCCGCTGCCCTCCACCGTCGAGGTCCGAACGACCGGCGGCGTCCAGTCGGTCCGCGTGCCCATCCGGATCATCACCTCGAGGTCGCGGAGCGCTTCGTTCGCGCCCTCGCGATCGGCCTTGTTGACCGCGAAGACGTCGGCGATCTCCAGGATGCCCGCCTTGGCGACCTGGACGGCGTCTCCCCAGCCGGGAGCGACCACGACGACGGTGGTGTCGGTGGCCGTCGCGACGTCGACCTCTGCCTGTCCGACGCCGACGGTCTCGACGACGATGAGCCGAGCCCCTGATGCGTCGAGGATCCGGAGCGCCTCGGGCGCCGCGAGGGCGATACCGCCGAGATGACCGCGCGTCGCCATCGACCGGATGAACACGCCGGGATCGGTCGCGTGCTCCTGCATCCGCAGCCGGTCACCGAGGAGCGCGCCCCCGGAGAAGGGAGACGTGGGGTCGACCGCGAGAACCGCCGCGGGGATCTCCCGCCGGCGCGCGGCTCCGAGGAGCGCCCCGGCGAGGCTTGACTTCCCCACTCCCGGCGAGCCGGTCAGGCCGACCGTGTACGCCTGACCGGTATGCGGATACAGCGCCGCGGAGAGGTCCGGCAGACCGGGGTCGCCGTCCTCCACCATGGAGAGAGCGCGCGCGACCCCGCGCGGATCTCCGGCCAGGATGCGCTCGACGAGCCCGCTGTCCACGCCCGGAAGGGTACTCAGGAGTCGAGATCGCGCGCGAGCGCGACGCGCTGGTCCCCTGCCGCCGCCGCTCCCGGGATCGCGAGCAGCGCGTCGCGGAGCGACTTGCAGTAGCTCCGCTGCCGGAGGACCTCCGAATCCTCTCGGCCCCCCGCTCGGGAGCGGACCATCGCGAGGTTCACCTGTTCTCGATGCAGCCGCCGAAGCAGGACCGCGGCCTTTCCTCCGGCGCGGCGCCGCATCTCGGCGTGAGCGGCTCTCCGGAGCGCCGGGTCCTGGAGCACCGCCAGCTCCTCCGCGGAGATGCCGGGGCCGCCGATCTCGGGCGCCAGCGCGGCTCCGAGCCACCGCCGCTCCCGGCGTCGCGCGAGCATCACCGCGAGCCCGATGAAGACGAACAGCGGAAGCACCTTCATCGATGCCGCGATCGGACCGAGGATCCAATCCGTTCCCGTCCACGGGCCGCGAGGCACCAGGTCGAGGAGCGGAGAGTTCCACAGGAAGTGCCCCGCGATCGACGCAGCCGCGAGGAGCAGGCCGACCGCGTACCGATGCGCATCCGACTCGCCGGGGCGGCGCGTCGCGACGTGCGCGATCCCGACGCCCATCAACGCGGTGAACAGCACGTGACCGTAGAGCCCGCTCGCGAGGACGCGGATGACGAACCCGGACAGCACGCCGGAGGGGTGTCCGCCGAACACCCCCATGAAGTAAACGACGTCCTCCACGATCGCGAAGCCGAGGCCGCACATCGCGCCGTAGACGAAACCGTCGAGCTCGTCGTCGATCGCACGCGGAGCGATCAGGGCGATCAGAACGACGCCGGACCCTTTGAGGATCTCCTCCACCCAGGGCGCGGTGAGGGCGGCGGTCCACCGCGACGCGAACGCGGGCGAGCCGACACGGGCGATCACGCTCCCCCAGCCCTCGTTCGCGATGCCGGCGAGCGTCGTCGCCGCGATCGCGCCCCAAAGGATCGAGCCGACCACGAGCGACAGGGGCTCCCGCTCGTGCAGATCGAGCACGTAGATCAGCAGGAACGCGGGAAGCGCGTACAGCACGAGCAGTCCCCAGGACAACGTCCATCCCGCGGGAGAGATCCTGCGGAACACGTCCTGCTGGAAGAGGGTGTACGCGCCGGTGCCGACCATGACGGCGGCGTAGACCCAGAACGCGGGCTGCTCCGGTTGGGACAGGGACACGCTCCGACTCCAGCGGCGCCGCGACGTCTCGCCGAGCGTTCGCGCCTCGCTCACGGAACCCCTCGGTCGGGCGCGATCTGCGCGGAGGCCGTCATCCGATCGAGATCCCGGTCGACGTAGGAGAAGAGCCCCTTCGGAGCCCATCCGTCGAAGATCACCCCCGTGCCGTCCGGAAGGACGACCGCGGTGATCTCGCCCTCCACGGAGGTGACTTCGCGTGACGGGATCGATCCGACGTACGACGCTCGCAGCCCCTGCAAACCGGAGTCGAGCTTGAAGGAGGTCACCGTGGGCGAGAGGGAGACCTGCGACGGCGAACGATCGAGCGGGAGCAGGTACCGGTGAAGGAGGACCGCCGCGTTCGGAGCCGCCGCCAGAACGACGTCGAGGTTTCCGCCGCCCCGGGTCAGGCGGACGGAGCGAGCTCCGTGCTCGGCTGCCGCCCATCCGCTCAGCGGCTGGAGCCGCACGACCCCTCCGACGTCGACCGCTGGCCCGGCCGGCTCCGCGAGCGCGGCGCCGACGAGGTAGCCGCCCCCGACGACCGACGCGATCACCGCGAGCACGATCAACGCGGGGAGCTCCCCGCGGCGAGCGCGACGTTCCTCCGGGGCGGCCGGGGACCTCGGCGGCGCGCTCAGGGACACAGCAGAACCTTCGTCGCCTCGTGCGCGTCGAACAGCGCGTAACCCTCCATGGCCTCGGCGAAGGGGAGCCGATGGGAGACGAGCGGTCTCGGATCGAGCGCGCCGGACTCGAGTCCCTCCATCGTCTCCTCCCACCACGCGTGGACGGGGCAGATGCCCGTGAACCGCAGGTCGATCGCCCGGCTCCAGAGCACGCCCAGCGGAAGTGGAACCTCCTCGCCGGCGTAGATCCCGACCACTCCCACCGTACCTCCGCGCCGGACGACGTCGATCGCGGTTTCGAGCGCCGCCGGCGCGCCGACCGCCTCGAACACGACGTCGAGGCCGCGATCGCCGGTGTGCTCCGCCGCGACCATCTGCGGATGGCGCTCCGTGACGTCGACCGCCGTGGCGCCGGCGCGCTCCGCAAGGGCCAGGCGATCGGTCTCCCTGTCGAATGCGATGACGGATGCCGCGCCACGCAGGAGCGCCGCCTGGGCGATCGCGTTTCCCACCGGTCCGGCTCCGACCACACCGACCGCGTGCCCCGCGGAGACCCGGCAGGCGGCCGTCGCGAACATCCCGGTCGTGAACACGTCGCCCGCGAAGAGGGCCACCTCGTCCTCCACGCCGTCCGGAACGCGCAGGAGATTGAAGTCGGCCGTCGGCACGCGCAGAAGCTCCGCCTGTGCGCCGCCGAGGGAGCCGCCGAACGCGCCCGCCCCCAGGTTGCGGAAGTTCTCGCAGAGCTGGGTTTCTCCGCGCTCGCAGAACCAGCACTCGCCGCACGCGATGTTGAACGCCACGACGACGCGGTCCCCGGGCGCGAATGTCTCCACGCTCGATCCGATCGCCTCGACGACACCGACTGCCTCGTGGCCGATCGTCTCCCCCGGAGACATGGGCGCCTTGCCGTGGAGGAAATGGAGATCGCTTCCACAGATCCCGGCGACGGAGACGCGGATCAGAGCATCGTCCGCCTCCTCGATCCGAGCGTCGGCGATCTCACGAACGGCGACGGAACCGACGTCCTCGAAGACGACGGCCTTCACGCCGCCGGGTCCCTCATCTCATCCGCCGCTCGTCGACCCGTCTCATCCGCCGAGCTCGTCGACGAACTCGGTGTCCACCTCGCTCGAGAGGCGCACGAGCTCCTGCGCGGCCCGCACGTGGCGCAGGATCGCCGGCAGATCTCCTCGGAGTTTGAGCTTCCCCTGCATGATCCCTTTCACGGGATCGAGCTTGCCGCGGATGATGTCTTTCCACCGCGAATACGGAGCCCGAACGATGAAGCGGGCCTTTCCTCCGTCCTCGGCGCTCACGAGCCGCCCGGAGCGGCACTCCCCGTGCCAGAGGTCGAGCCATCCCCAGACGTCCGCCGGCACCCCCTTGTCGGGTTCGGCCTCGAAGACGAGGGAGACGTCGCCCTCCCAGGTGCGGGCGGCGTCGCGGTACTCCTCCGAGGCGTTGATCTCCTCGACGAAGCCCGCGAACCATTCCTCGCCCGGAAAGACGGCCACGCTCGTTTCCTCCGATCCTCCGACGGGTGGTCAGCGAGTGCTCAGGATCAGGATCAACCCGATCAGGTTGAACGTCGCGTGGGCCGCCATCGAGGCGACGATGTTTCCGCGGCGGTCGTAGAACCACGCGAGGCCGAGTCCCGTGAACACCATGATCGTCATGAGCAGAAGCGTGTCCTGCCACGGCCCGGGAACGTAGTGCACCAGCCCGAAACAGAACGCGGAGACGACGGCCGCGAGCGGGAAGCTGTGACGGTCGCGGAGCGAGCGGAACAGACAGCCGCGGAAGAACAACTCCTCCACCATCGGCGCGACGAGGAGCGCCAGGAGCGCCGCCCAGAAGATCGCGATGCCGGAAAGGTGCGGCAGCTGCTCGGGTGTGTGCGCGTTCTTCCCGGAGGCCTGCTCGAAGAACAACGTGAGGATCGTTCCGACGCCGAACGCGATCACGATGTAGAGGATCAGGCCGAAGCCGACGCCCCGTGCGATCTCGCCCGGAGCCTTCTCCCTCCTCGGAAAACCGATCGCCCCTCTCCATTCCTTGTGATACGTCCTGAGCCACAGGATCAGGAGCGCGCCCGGAACGATCTCGCCGATGACGTTCGTCGCGACCGTCGCGGCGTTCGTGGTGCCGAACATCAACACGATCGGCGTCGCGACGAGCCCACCGAGGATCAGCCCCAGGAAGAAGACGAGGATCGCCTCCCACCATTTCCAAGTGGAGCGCGGGCGCACGCCGTCCGACCCCGTCGGAGCAGGCATGCCGGTCGGAGCAGGCAGGCCGGTCGGAGCAGGCGCCCCCGTCGGCGGAGGCATGTCGGTGGGCGAAGGCATGCCGACCGACGATCCCGGTGGAACGTCCGGCCGCGGCGGGATCCAGGGCTCCTCAGGAGGCTGCGGGAACCCGGTCGGTCCGTCGCTCATCGTGTCTCCATGTTCCCTGCTTCCTCACGCAGCGGCACGTAGAGCAGGCCGCCGACGGCCAATCCGAACCCGAGACCGACGGCGGCGGCTCCACTGTCGTTGGCCACGTAGGCAACGATGCTCCCGAGCACGATGACGAGGATGGCATCCCGCCAGACCGGATGCCGCAGAAAGGATTCCCTGATCGCGGGCGTCGGCCGAAAGATCACGAAGAGCACTACGAGCAGCCCCACGACCGGGATGAGCGCGAACGGGTTCCGCGCGATGAGGTCGAAGCCGACGTCGAGCCGGTGCGCGACCGTGTCCCAGACGCCGGAGGCGCTCCTCCCCGCTCCCTCCACGAATCGGGTTCCGTGCGTCGGCGAGGCCGTCAGGTACACGTGCGAGGCGAAGATCGCGGCCATCCCGACGAGACCGATCGCGGCCGCGATGCCGATGGCCCTCAGCCATCCGAGCTTCGAGCGGCACCGGACGACCACCCAGAGTCCGGCGGCGGCGAAGAGGGTCAATGCGCCACCGATGTTCGCGCCCGTTCCCGGGAGGCCCGCGAAGAACCCGACACCGACGATCAGGACGACGCCCCAGGCGACCGAGAGCCGCTGCGCGACGTAGAGCGACGCGCCGAGGAGGAGCCCGACGTAAACGTTCGGAAGTCCGAAGAATCGGCCTCCGTCGAGCTGCGAGCCTCCGAGGAACGGCGTCAGCGCGCCGCTCCAATGGAACAGCGCCTCGAACGCGAGATACACGATCGACACCACGCCGATGGCCACGGGGACATCGAGCACGGATCTCCTGGAGGCGAGATCCGCGAGCAGCGTCACGACCACGGTCACGACGACGATGAACGGAACGACGGTCGAGTAGGAAAGCGTCGGCAGGCGACCCGCAGCCAGAAGCGCGATCGCAAGCGGCGCAACCGACATCGTGAGCCAGGCGGCGGAGACCATGAGCCACCGAGGCGCGTGCCGCCGCCGGTACAGCATCAGCGCGGCGAAGAGCCCCGCGATGCCCACGTAGATCCCCGCCGCCGTCTGGATCGGAACGCTCATCCGCCGGTTGGCGAGGTGGTTCTCGAGCAGATGGAACGGCGGCGGAGCGTCGACCGGCCGGATCTCCGCGCCGAGGGAGGGCGTCCTCCCGAGCGCGGTCAGGATCTCGAAGGGGACGTCGGGTTGCGCCACCACGCCGGCTCTCCTCGTGGAGTCCGACGTGATCGTTCGCGGAGGTCCGGTGGATGACAGGAGGCTCTGACAATCCGCTCCCCGCCCGGCGACCACGGGCGTGAGCTCGTCCTTGGCCGAGACCATCGCCGGCGTCAGAGCGGGCGGAGAAACGATGACGACGCACGGGCCGTGGTCGGCGGTCTCGGCCACGATGTGGCGGATCTCCGCGTCGGCGGAGTTGAGGGCGTCGCCGCGTTCCGAGGAGTCTCCGGGCAGCGGCTCGATCCGCTGGACGACTCCCATCGATGGGAGATTCGACTCGCTCACGCCGTGTGCGCGGAAAGCCCGTTCGATCACGGTGCCCAGTCCGACACTGGAGCTAACGAACCCTGCTCCGCCGGCATGCGCGAGCGAACGCACGGCCGGGATGCTCAACAGGTCGCCGAGCGTCGCGTTCGGAACCAGGACGACGAGCGGGGTCACCGGAGCCCTTCCCGACGCACGAGCGACCGGGCCGGAAAGGAACGGCGCCGCGCAGACGAAGAGGCCCAGGAGAACCAGCCCGCGCCGGAGCGGGCTCACGCCGGAGCGGCGGAGGCGCGCTCCCGTTGCACGTCGGCGCCGAGGGAGGTGAGCTTCGCCTCGAACCCCTCGTAGCCCCGATCGACGTGGTGCATGTCCTCGATCTCCGTGACCCCTTCGGCGGAAAGCGCCGCGATCACCATCGCCGCTCCCGCGCGGATGTCCAGAGCACGCACGGGTGCCGCCGACAGGCGCTCGACTCCCCGGATCACGGCGTGGTGTCCCTCCGTCCGGATGTCCGCTCCCATGCGGTTGAGCTCGTCGACGAACATGAACCGGCTCTCGAACACGTTCTCGGTCGCGATCGCCGTCCCGGAGGCGGTCGCGAGCAGCGACATCATCTGCGGCTGGAGGTCCGTCGGGAAGCCCGGATACGGCAACGTCACGAGATCGACAGAACGCGGACGATCTCTCATCGAGATCGCCACACCCTTCTCGGTCGCGAGGATGTCCGCGCCGGCCTCGGAGAGCTTCGCGAGCACGAGGTCGAGGTGATCTCCCCGAGCGCCCTCGAGAACGACGTCACCCCCGGTCGCGCAAGCCGCGATCGCGAAGGTGCCGGCCTCGACGCGGTCGGGGATCGTCGCGTGCTCCACGGCGTCGAAGCCTTCGGTTCCGATGATCTCGATCGTCGTCGTTCCCGCACCGTCGATCTTCGCGCCCATCTCCAACAGGAAGTTCGCGAGGTCGACGATCTCAGGCTCGCGCGCGGCGTTCTCGATCAGCGTCGTTCCGCGGGCGCCGACCGCGGCCATCAACACGTTCTCCGTGGCGCCGACGCTCGGGAAATCCAACGAGATGATCGCGCCGTGGAGCCCGTCCGTCCGCGCCTCCAGGAAGCCGTGCTCCGAGGTGAACTCCGCCCCCATCCGCTCCAGGCCGCGGACGTGGAGATCGATCTTGCGCGACCCGATGTTGCAACCGCCCGGCATCGCGACGCGGGCGCGCCCGAACCTCGCGAGGAGCGGACCCAGCACGAGGATCGATGCGCGCATACGGCTGACGAGCTCGTACGGCGTCTCGCTCGAGCGGACGTCCGACGTCTCGACCGAGACCGCGCCGTCCACCCACTCGGTCCGCGCGCCGAGATGATCGAGCACCTCGGTCATCGTGCGGCAGTCCTGGATCTTCGGAACGTTGCCGATCACGCTGCGCCCCTCCGCGAGGAGGGACGCCGCCATCAGCTTGAGCGCCGAGTTCTTCGCACCGGACACCCGTACGGTGCCGGACAGAAGCGCGCCGCCGCGAACGATCAGACGATCCATCGGTCGATTCTAGGGTGAGAAGTGCTCGGCAACCCGGAGGAAGACCAGGAGGAGGACCAGGAGGGAAGCACGCGAGGCCCTTCCTTTCAGACCGGGCCTAGACCGAGACGCATGACGGCCTTCGCGAGCTCCTCCTTCGCGGAGTCGTCCTCTGCGACCTGGCGCAGCCGGTCCTCCATCTCGCTCCTGCGCTGCTCCTCGCGGGCCCGGTCCACTTCGCCGGCGAACACGGCGTCATGCGCGAGGACATCGACCCGCGTCACGTCTCCCTCGCTCGTTACGTGGAGGAAGCCGCCGTCGACACCGGCACGGACCTCTTCGCCGGCCTCGCGGTGGATCCGGATCGGGGAGATGCCGAGGCGGATCAGCATCGGGGCGTGGCCCTGCAGGATGCCGACGTCTCCTTCGATGCCGTGCGCGACGACCATCGTCGCCTCACCCGACCAGACGTCGCGCTCCGGAGTGACGACGTGGACCTCGAGGCTCATGCGTCGGCTCCGACCTTCTCGAGCTCGCGACCCTGCGCCTCCGCCTCCTCGATGCTTCCCACGAGGAAGAACGCCTGCTCGGGGAGATGGTCGTACTCCCCCTCCGCGAGCGCCTTGAACGACGCGATCGTCTCCTCCACCGGCACGTACTTTCCCTTGACGCCGGTGAACTGCTCCGCCACGAAGAAGGGCTGCGAGAGGAACCGCTGGATCTTCCGCGCGCGGGAGACGATGACCTTGTCCTCCTCCGAGAGCTCGTCGACCCCGAGGATCGCGATGATGTCCTGGAGGTTCTTGTACCGCTGCAGGATCTCCTGGACGCGGCGCGCGACGCCGTAGTGCTCCTCCCCGACGTAGCGCGCGTCGAGGATGCGCGACGTCGAGTCGAGCGGGTCCACCGCGGGATAGATCCCGAGCGCCGCGATGTCGCGGGAGAGGACCGTCGTCGCGTCGAGGTGGGCGAACGCCGTGTGCGGCGCCGGGTCCGTGATGTCGTCCGCCGGCACGTAGATCGCCTGCAACGAAGTGATCGAGCGGCCCTTCGTGGAGGTGATCCGCTCCTGGAGGTCGCCCATCTCCCCGGCGAGCGTGGGCTGGTACCCCACCGCCGAAGGCATCCGCCCGAGCAGGGTGGAGACCTCCGACCCCGCCTGCGTGAACCGGAAGATGTTGTCGATGAACAGCAGCACGTCCTGGCGTTCCACGTCGCGGAAGTGCTCCGCCATCGTGAGGGCCGACAGCGCGACCCGCAGGCGAACTCCCGGCGGCTCGTCCATCTGGCCGAACACGAGCGCCGTCTTCTCGAGGACCCC